>CAYPUL010000105.1:0-1580 GCA_964413975.1 Candidatus Woesearchaeota archaeon | reverse complement strand
ATTTTTCCAATTTTGCGGATGCACCACCAATGAGTAGAAATCCGCTACTCATCTATTGCATTATAGAACAATATTGTTTGGAAGTGCAATAACTGTTATTGTATACAGGTCTTATGTTGAAAACTTCCAAAAAATTAGGCCAAAACATCAAGTTCATACGAACCAAAAAGAAAATGTCGCAGGGCGATATTTGTCGGAAGTTAGATATGGACAGAGGTTATATTAGCGCGGTCGAGAACGGCAAGAAAAACGTAACTCTTGCTGTTTTGGAAAAATTAGCAAGTGCTCTTGATGTTTCGGTCGATGAATTACTAAAATAATATAGAATATATGGGGAAAGAATCATTTCAAAATTTCGAACCTCAAGAGCAGCCAGAAGATGTTGAGAGAGCGCGGGATATCGCAAAACGACCAAACGAGCTTCTTGCGCAAGTTAGAGATGTAGCCGACTATGTTTTTGAGTATCAAGCATATCATCAGCATGACTGGCTTGATAAAGTTGATAAAGAGAAACTCGGACAGCTGAGAGATATGTTTGGTACTATCAAGCACGAGGAGGGACTATCTATTGAAACGCAAAAGTCGCTTGGCGAAGGAGATAGTGCATATGCAGTTTTAGGATACTATGAACACGCGCATCCAGAACTTAAAAAAATATATGTGGATATACTGCGAGAAGTTCGAAAAGAACAAGAAGCAAAAATAAAGCAAAAGCTGGAGCGTGCTCTTGCGGGTGTAGAAGTTGATGAGAACGCAAAGTCAAATCTTGATCAACATACAATCCCATTAGAACGAGAAAAACTAACACCCGAACAAACGGTATTATTAAAAGAAAGTTTGCCGAGTGGTAACATATTGTTGCATACGACCAATATAGACAGCACTGTTCAGTGTATCAAATCCGGTAATCTTTTAAGTACAGCAGAAGTATCTTTAATAAAAGATCGCGGTTGGAAAAGTGAAATGCAGGAGGGAATATCGTTTAATATGAATCACGTTCAAGTACTCACAGGAGACGAACGTCATTTTATTGGATTTCTTGTTGCTCCTGAAGCAATTTTGAACGAACAAACACAATTAGCGGTACCTTATGATGCTTCTCGATACGAAGCACAATTGGTTCCGAGACCTTATATAAGACCAAAAAAATATTCTGAATGGAATTCTCAACCAAAAATAGAAAAAATGCGTGAAGGCCTTCCTCGGGTAGCGATAGAGAATACATTTATTCTGTGTAATGAGGGAGATGCCGACTCTATCAAAAAACTTTTAGCGGGACATGGTCATATACCTAAAGCCGTGCTCACTTACCCGAGAAGGGAACTCCGCATACGTTCATGGGACCAACCAGTAGGAGATCATCAAGTTGCCGACGAACTTTTAACAAACATGCTCGCACAAGCGAAAATTCAACCGACCATTGACTGGGAAAAAGATGTTTTCCCGGAGGGATTAGAATTAGAGCGGAATGACGTGTTTGTTAGTAATAAGAGCGTAGAACAATCGCGCTGTATAATAATAAATGATCGTGGATTACCGGGGGTCGCAAATTGTAGTGGCAAGTAACGCCCGCAAAATTG
>CAYPUL010000104.1:0-1628 GCA_964413975.1 Candidatus Woesearchaeota archaeon | reverse complement strand
GGGGCTGGAGAAGGTCCCAAGCGTTTGGCTGTTCGCCAATTAAAAGGGCACGTGAAAGTTCGCGTCCTCTTCGAGTAATCGAAGAGTGAGAATCAACTTATAACGGTGGAGCCCACGCACTCTTAACCCAGGTGCGAGGGTAATACCGAGGGAAGATAAGTGGAAAGAGTTATTGAATTTCATTATAATTAAATATATGAATTCAATAACGCCGCAAGAATTAAAACTGTATAAAAAAGAATTAGAATTAAGTTCTTATCAAAAAGATTTTTTGATCGGGACTTTGTTGGGGGATGGTAATGTAAGACTGGTTGCGAGAAATCGCGAAGCAAGTCTGATTGTAGATCATAGTACTGCGCAAACAGATTATGTTCTGTGGAAATACAAGATTATGAAACGTTGGGTTTTAACTGAACCCAAGATAGTATCTCGTGTGTATCACAAGGACGTGTCCAAAATGTTGCAGTCAATACGATTTTCAACTATTAGTCATCCAGAAGTTACTTCTTTCTATAATCTTTTTTATCAGCAAGGAGTTAAAGTTATTCCTAAGGATATTGGGAAAATATTAACTTCACCCATTTCTCTCGCGGTTTGGTTTATGGATGATGGCAACAAAAATCATCAAGCTGTTTTCTTAAACACCCAGCAGTTTACGCTCGGCGAGCAAATTATGCTCAAAGATTGTTTGTTAGAAAATTTTGGCTTGCAAGCCAGTATTAACAAACACTGGATGTATAAAGGAAAGCAACTGTATCGCATCAGAATTAACACAGAATCCACCAAAAGATTCTATGCTCTGGTGAAAGATTTACTGGTGCCTTCAATGCTGTATAAGTTTCCACATATCCCCGTAACGACTTCTCTTGCATGAAAGGCAAGGGGGATAGCGGTTTTTTACAACCGCTATAACACGTTGATGTCCTAATCCATGTTAGGATAGTGATATAGTCTATTCTTTTGGTAACAAAAGGTTAAAAATGGAGCTGGGTTCAAACCGTCAACAAATGAACCAATCGAGAGTAAGTTATCAATATCTTGCACATTAGAGACGTGCAGGATACAAAACACACGGCGGCCAAGAAGAGTAATCTTCTTTGGAAAAAATCGACTCATATCGGAGGACTCCTATTGTTTCATAAAGTGAAACACGCGGATGTACGCGGACTTGAAGATCAAGCGCGGATTAACGCGGAAATTTAAACCTGGATTTTGTAGGACAATTCCGAGGGAAGTCATTTGCTCAAATTTTTGGAAAAAATAAAAAAAGCCGCGCAGGACAAGGCCTGCGCGGATGAATAATGGTGCCGTTTAGCGGATTCTGGGGTTGAGATACTTGCTGGTCAGCACTAGTATGGCTGTATCTCCTTTCTTGTGCCTTGGGAGCCCAGACAGCCCGAACGGAGACGAGTCGAACTGATCTACGTATGTTTGAGCATCCAAGGTGGACGGCAGGATGTAACTCAGCACTCGTAGGCACCTGGCCTCGTGATTTGTACGGGCAAACAGAGCCATTCTGTTGCCAGAACGTGTAATCCTCATGTGAACACCCCCTTTCAGGATTGTGATTCATTATAGCCTACTATAGACACATTGTCAATAGTTCCAAAAATTTGAGCAAATTGACC
>CAYPUL010000103.1:0-1681 GCA_964413975.1 Candidatus Woesearchaeota archaeon | reverse complement strand
CTCTAGACTACGGGGGCTGGATGGACGAACAAAAATTTGCTTTTAAATCTTGCTATAGTTGTGATAATTATGTAGTGAAAATGTGAGAAGAATAAAGCATAAAAACTCTTATTGTGTAGATATAGTATGGATGTACAAGAGAGTGTATTTCGGGAATTGATTAAGAGAGGGTATTCGAAACACGATGGAACACGGGTTTGGGATATCTCTGATTCTAAGTTGTGGTATATGACTCCTGAGTTGGTCGAGGGTTTTCTTCGTCTTGAACAGTTCGGGCCATATAAAAAGAACATTCTTGCTCCTGAGATATCTTTGTTTAAGGCACATACTCCTCACATTATTAGTTTGTTGGAAGCAGATTCTTTTAATTTGATTGATATGGGGTGTGGTGATGGTTTAAAGTCGGAAATATTCGTTCGTCACTTGCCTCCGGCGGTTCGTGTGCGTTATTGTCCTGTTGATATTAGTCCTCAATTGATTCGAAAAGCAGTGAATCGCATCCGCGCTTTGCGTTCAGGGAAAGTGCGGGAGATTAAGACGTTTTCTTCTGATTTTGGGTATATTGGCTCTATACTTGGTGTGTTGCGGAGTAACGATTACCAAAAGAATTTGTGTTTGTTGCTAGGATCTACTCTTTCTACCTTTGAGATTAACGGGTTTTTGTATCAAATAAGCAGACGTATGTTTCCTGGGGATGTTTTGGTTATTGGGAATGGTATACGGAAGGGTAGGAGGTTTGTTGATTTACCGAAGTATCGTCATCCTATACTTGATCAATGGTTTGTGCACATCATGCGTTACCTTGGTTTTTCTGATGATGAGGTGAGCTTTGATGTGCGGTTTGCTAATGGACGACTTGAAGGGTTGTATAAGATTACTACTGATAGGATTATTCAGCGAAAGGGACGGCGCGTTGCTTTTAAGAAGGGTGATGAAGTAGTTGTTATGATACAGTACAAGTATTATGCTCATGAGTTGCAGAAGTTTTGTGAGATGTATTTCCGGAATGTCGAGTTGTTTAAAGACAAGCGTGAGGAGTTTGCCTTGGTGCTTTGTGTTAAATAACTTTTCTTAATTTAGGGGAACTGTTTGAGACTTTCTTGGTGTAGGAGAAATACTTATATAGTTGCTTTTTCTTTCATACAGCGTTTGTAAAAGAGGCTTTGAATTACAGTGGTTCATGTTAAGTATACGAGAAGAGGTGGTAAGCTTTATGGACCTTACTTATATGAGAATAAACGGATAAACGGAAGGGTTGTCACGACATATATTGGTCCACAGCATGCGCGGCGAAGATTCTTTTTTTCTCCCTATTTTATAGGGGGGATTTTTCTGATTCTCTTTATATTTTTTTTTGTTTTTCTAAATGGTTCTCCTACAGGGAGAGTCTCTTTGGATATTGATACTCAGTATCGTGAGGGAGATTTTTTAGATGGGATGTTACGGTTGAATCTTAGAAGTGGAGAGCTGATTCCTGCTGATTCTGTTGTTGATGTAACACTTGGTGATCAGGTTAGGAGTATTATTTTATCTGACGTTGTTGATGCTGAGAAGCATGAGGGAGATTTTTTTTCTGAGGAGGCTACTCTTTCTGGGAATGGTTTAGGGTATGGTGTTATTGGTATTCAGAAGGTCTATCCAACTGTCGCGTTTCAGTTACGTATTCTTAAAGAAGAGGATA
>CAYPUL010000102.1:0-1687 GCA_964413975.1 Candidatus Woesearchaeota archaeon | reverse complement strand
CTGATTATCAAATAGTACGCAATATGCGGTCCCAATGGCTACATGATGCAAGACAACATCTCCATACTAAGGACAGGACAATCGATTTGAATGATATCACAGATTTTTATATTCGCTGTCTTGTTTATGGCAAAGAACCTTCGCAGATTACACGGTCAGACGGGACTTTACAAATAACACCGTCTTTACAAGATTATCAAGAATCATGGGGAGAATCTATTCATCCCTATCTCTACTCCTTGCTCTCTCCCTCATCCAGATTTTTTTACTTTTTTGTGTCTCTTGGAAGAGGAAGAACTCCATTAAACATATTATCTCCTCTTTGTGGGGGATTATATTCATCAGATGATGCAGAAGAGAAACGAACTGTTGAAGATGTTGAAAATATTTCCCATGTGCTACGTCCACGAGAAGAATATACGTTCAATGAACAACATCGTAAATTCTTGGCTCGTTGTGATATGCATAGACTCTATGAAGGAAGAGAAAATGAGTTTATTCAAAATGCTGAAACATTTCTAAAACGCTTTTTGCCTATGAGAACTGCGTTGCGTAAAATCTATCTTCTAGGTCTTCATGTTCCACGAGAGATAAAACAAGGAGAGCGCATTTATGATTATGCACGATGCTTTGACCTTATGCAACTTCATCCTGCAGTACAAGATGCTCTGAAGACAAGTGATGAACGCTTTCAAAGAACTTTTATTTCTAATTTTATTATTAAATATTTGTAATTTGCGCAAATACGATCGGTCTTTTTATAGTCCACATTCTATATAAAACTTTCTCTTTTGTGGACAATAATTTAAAGCTACTTTTATATACTTGTTTATCTTACGTCAACAGACCATGATCTACGCATTTCAACGAGTAACCTTGATCAAAACGAGAAAGCCACAGAAGAAAGACTTGAATACAGACCTGCAGTGGTTTTCTGAATCACTCGGGTTATTTTCCCAACGAGACAAAGAACGCTCCTGTTTTCGGATTTTTGTAGAATTAGTCAAAGCAGCACGACGACGGCAATTGTTGAGCTCTGATGAACTGGCTTTCAAAACAAATCTTACTCGAGGCACTGTTATCCATCATCTTAACCATCTTGTGGAGTCTGGGTTAGTCGCGCAGCACCAAGGCAAGTATATGCTCCGTGTTGAGAATTTAGAGACCTTAGTAACTGAATTGCAACGGGATTTATATCGCGTGTTTGAAGACCTGCAGAGCATGGCGAAAGAATTGGACGCTGAGTTAGGATTGTTAAAAAGGGAGACTACCAAATCAAAAGTGATGTCTGACTAATCCATTCTCGTCTCTTTTTCTTTCCTTTCTCGCGTGTAGTAAGGAACTAGCGTTATCGTTACTAAAAACATTGTTACGAGAAAAATCCAATACCATCGCGGAGCATATACGGCAATAAAAAATAACGCGAAATTCGCCAACGCAAAACTTCCCAATATTATTCTATTTTTTCGATAGTCTTCCTTGGTTAGTTTTTTCATTTTGTTTTTTTCGTATATTTTTCGACTCGGTGCATACTTTCGCAATCTTTATAAGTAATCTTTTTATCCCTCTCATTTTTCATATCAACAACAAAAGAGATGACAATGCGTGAAGCCAGCGACTCAATGCTCCAAGTGCAAATCAGTGATTACGTTAACGACAACCATCGGGCGCTTTTCTTTTGTCCTCT
>CAYPUL010000101.1:284-1706 GCA_964413975.1 Candidatus Woesearchaeota archaeon | reverse complement strand
GCCTTACGCAGGAGTCAGAAGACCAGTTCAGTTCCTTCACCTAACTCATATCGTGTTTCTGCCCAAAAAGCAATTTCTTTTTGAGTTATTCTCATGAGTTTTCCGTCGATTAGACGAATTCTAACAGTCTCTAAGTAAAACTTGTTAATATTTGTTTTCTTTGGAGCCCTTTTGATCAACATCTTTATATATAACGCTTCTATTTTTCGAGTTTTATGGGGGAGTCATCAATTTGTGCTGTTATAAGAGATAATGAAGATCCTGACAAGGTCCAAAAATATCTTGCAGTGAGTTCTGATGCAACACCTACGTGTTTAGCAATAATTCCTAGTTTCAATCTTGCAGAGGTTGGCTTGATAGGAGGACGTGCGTGCTATTACGGCAACGGCTGCAAGTGGGAAGGTGGTCTGCCACAGGTTTTGCGCAGTGTTCCACATGAAGTAAACAATTACGACATTGACTTTCCGGGCTTTCTTTCAGGGTATCCGCTGCAGAACATTGAAGACGCTATTGCAAATCTTTTGTCGAAATCCTAGGCTACGGCCCAAAACTGGTGGTAGTCGATCTTAGCTAGTTCCTTCACAGAAGACGCCTATCCATATAGGAATTGTGTCCCATGGGCGGACACAAAGGGGAAGGTTCTCAAAAACAACAGTTTTTGGAACCCCAAAAATGCTATTGCATTTTTGATGGAACCAGCATGGTGTTCCAAAGCCTCCAGAGGGAGTTGCACCCTCGACCTTCGGTTCTTTTGTTAGGTGGGCTTTATGCCCGCCCTGTTTTGTTTAACCTTTTCTTAAAAGGTTATTACAAAACCGACGCTCTGCTACTGAGCTATGGAGGCGTAAGATTGGCTATCGTAAGTTGGGCTATCAAGCAAAGCATGATATTGTATATATTCTCTTTTTTCTTGAAGCATAGCTTTAAATAATTAATCTTTTCTTGTTGGAGGCATGACTGTAAAAGAAAAATATGAGAAATTGCAGAAGCAGCATGCTCAACTGCCTGAGTTTCAGCGGTTGGATCATGAGTTTGAAATTTCTACGTTGGAAAAGGATGATTTTCTTTTGAGAGCTATTAAACGTAAGATTAGTGATCGGATTGGTGATCTGATTGATACGTTGGATACCTTACTGCACCCTGATGGTAATACATTCTCAAGTTTGTATGAATATGGTGGTATTGAATCGAGTAAGAAGGATTTGATGTTGATTTACAAAAAGTTAATGGCTTTGGAGAGAGAGTATGATGCAACAACGCTGACCTTGTCAGATAGTGATGATGTTGCGTTTATTCGGCACGTGTTTGAGGTGTGGCCTGCGTTGAGAAAGTCTGCTGCGATCTATCTTCAGGCGTTGAAGGAGCATTGGGAAAAATCAACAGAAACAACACGCCAGGTAGATTATGGCCACTGCAACCTTG
>CAYPUL010000101.1:0-274 GCA_964413975.1 Candidatus Woesearchaeota archaeon | reverse complement strand
TATTTAGGATGACTCAAAAAAAGAGTGTTCTTGTTGGAAATGAATCTCTGAGATCATGACACACATGTACAGAAACATCATTATTATTGGCCCTCCTGGTTCTGGCAAAACAACGCAGGCAGAGCTTTTAAGTAAAAAGCTTGAGGTTCCGCATATTGAGTCTGGAGAACTTCTTCGTACTGAAGCAAAAGAGGATCGTACTGTTGGGAAACTATTTGATCATTGGCTGAAGGAGGGTAAGTTTATTCCGACAAATCGTATGATGGAGTTGGTT
>CAYPUL010000100.1:0-1736 GCA_964413975.1 Candidatus Woesearchaeota archaeon | reverse complement strand
CTTTGAGTAATTGTTCACAAAGTTCGACAAAGCGATCTCTTCCTATTTTGAATGGAGAGATGTTAAACTTTTTTTCTGTAGCCATTTCGATAGGTAGTCCATTGCGATCTAGTCCTAACGGGAAGAGAACTTCATAGTTGCACATTCGTTTGTATCTAGCGAAAAAGTCCATATAGCAGTAGGTTATAGCCTGTCCGATGTGTATTGCGGAATTTACATATGGTGGCGGGGTGTCTATTGAATAGATTTTTTTCTTTGTTTTTTTGGGAATGCGAAAACGTTCTTTCTCACGCCAGTGCTCTGTTATTTCTTTCTCTACTCCTGGATTCCAGTTTTTTATATCTTTGATTTTACTTAGTTTTCTCATTTATCTTTAATGAGGAAAGATATTAAAAATCTTCTTGTTTGTTTGTTGTATGAATATTCGTCAAAAAAGAGCATTTTTTCTTCGTGTATTTAGAAAGGTAGAAAGGAAATATGCACAGAATACAAAGAGACTTGCTGGGGAGGGTTGGGTATATGATTGGCAAACGCTTATTGTTACTATTATGTCTGCTCAATCACGAGATGAGACAACGATTCCAATAGCGGAGAATCTTTTTAAAAGATATAGTTCTTTAGAATCACTTGCACAGGCTGATTATAACGATGTTTTGGGTATTTTTATGAGTCTTAATTATAATAGAACAAAGGCTAGAAATGTGATTGCTGCTTCGCAGCTTATTCTTAAGGAATTTGATGGTAGGATACCTGATAGGATTGAGGAGCTTGTGTGTATTCCTGGTGTGGGGAGGAAGACTGCGAATCTTGTTTTGAGCGAGGTGCATAAAAAACAAAGGATTACTGTTGATACACATGTTCATAGGATTTCTAATGTTCTTGGTCTTGTTAGGACGAAAACGCCTATAGAGACTGAGTATGCACTTGAGAAGATTGTGCCACAGAGGTATTGGTCTCGGATAAATCGCTTGTTTGTTCTTTGGGGTAAGGATGTTCCGGGGAGAGATAAACGAGAACTTCTTAGGATATTGGAAAAGTAAGTGTGTTGTTTTTTGTTGCTAGATACTCTTCGCATTTTTTTAGTCTATCTAATGTTCCTATGTCTGCTATGAATTCGTTTGTGAGGTAAGCGTACATGTTCATGCCTCTTTTTAGAGTTAGGGTGTAGAGAACGTTTTCGATATTGAATTCTTCTTTTTCTATTGAGTCTATTACTTCTAGAATGCTTGGTTCGAAGATACATAATCCTGTGTTTGATAGATCGCCTGCATTTGAGTGATCTTCATTTTTTGAGATAAATCTCTTTACTTTATTGTCATTATCGATTTCTAGGATGTCTGAGTCATGGGGATGTGAGGACTTATGTGCAACAACTGTTATGTGTGCGTTTTTTGTTTCATGAAACTTTTCCATTTTTTTTAGGTCTATCTCACAGAGGACATCTCCTGAGATATAAGCACATCTTTTCTCGATATATTTTTTTGCGTATCTGAGCGCACCACCGCTTCCTAGTCTGTATGGTTCGTTTGAGTGGATTATTTTTATTTGGAAAAAAGAGCCGTCCTTGAAGTAGTCTACTACTTTTTCTGCTTTGTGACCGTTGAGCATGACGATTTCGTTTATTTCATTTTCTTTTGCCCAGTCAACTAGATGATGGAGTACTGGTTTTCCTAATATATTTACCATTGGTTTTGGTATGTCCTTGGTTAGAGGATAGAGCCTTTCTCCTTTTCCGC
>CAYPUL010000099.1:1206-1752 GCA_964413975.1 Candidatus Woesearchaeota archaeon | reverse complement strand
ATCAATTTCAATCACAATGTCATGCTGAGCAAAACGAAGCATCTCAGTTTTTTTCAAATATTCCGACACAAACGACTGTTCAGACTGCCCAGCTTTTATACTCATAATAAGCATCGTGTCCAAATCTTCATATGGAACTTTGACTGCTGAAAGATCTGTTGGCCCATCGACTGCCAAACCAACTTCTCCCAAAAGTTCTCCTTGCGCAACAAATTCTTCCTGATCAGGCATTTTTTCAATATGACCCAAGAACCGCTTGAACCCAGCATCTGCAAAGGGTTTTAGATATTGAATTGGCTCATTCGTCATTAGATGTACTTCAAATAATAAGCCTTGCCCTGAGTTTATCGAAGGGTCTTTTGTATATTTTGCAAAAGGCTTTGGATCAAGGAAAGTTAAATTCTCTGCAAACTTTCCATCAATAATATCTATATGAATTGCTTTAGCAAATCCCTTTACAATATTAATCTTTCTCTCAATCTCCGTCCAATCTTTCTCTAAAATTCCAGGAATAATTTCGTACATATCTTAGAGCATGTCTGAGAA
>CAYPUL010000099.1:0-1196 GCA_964413975.1 Candidatus Woesearchaeota archaeon | reverse complement strand
TCTGAGAACTGTCATTCCGAGCGAAGGGACGTACCGTCTGGTGCATCCCGAAGTCGAGGAATCTCATGCAACCCAATGTCTGTTAAAAGAGATCCCTCCACGCGTCCTTCGGACTTGGTCGGGATGACAAATGGACCTTTTAAAACAGGCTCTTAGCTCATTGTATCATATCAATTAGTTTCTGTTTAATTTCTGTTAGAGACAGTCGTTTTTCTTTTTGTAGCTTTCTAATTTCTTTAACTCTCTCAACCATAGAACGGTCAAACAACTGATAACCTGCTTGTGTATGTTCTGCTACTTCAAGCATTCCTTTTTCAGTCCAGTGTCGTATAGCATGTAATGTCTCACCTGTTTCTTTTACCAACTCACCGATTTTAAGCAGTTTTTGATTATTTGAGGAAGAATTGAGGTCGCTCATTATAGACTTACCTTGCCCTGCATTGATATAAGCGTCAAGAGAGCGTTCAACTGCCCTCTCAACTAAATCATAAAAGGGTTGCATATTGTTTTGTTTTCGTGCGATGCCAAAACTAGCAAGGTATTCTGTTCTATCCTCATTTCTAACAACAGCAATCGGGTAGCCGTGCATAATAAGAATTAAATTCATTAACAAGCGGGCAGTTCTGCCGTTACCATCAATAAACGGGTGTATACTTACAAACTTAAAATGAGCATTGGCAGCAACCCGAACAGGGTGGGATACCTTTTGCCGTTTTAACCATTGAATAAACTCCTGCATAGCATAAGGAACAGCATTAGGACCGGGAAACTCGGCATCTGAACCTTGTATAAATATCTCTGTTCGTCTATATTTACCAGCCCACTCATCATTTATGCTATCAAGTATAATCTTGTGGATTGTCTTAATGTCATCTTCTGTTATAAACTGGTGACCTTTTCGCTCTTTTACAAGCTGTTTAATTAGCTCTACCGCCTTAGCGTGATTGATTGCCTCAAGTTGGTCCTTTAATGACTTTCCGCTTATAACAGCCGTAACGCCACGCTCAATAACCTCCGCCGTCTCTATGCGTGATAAAGTGTTGCCTTCAATAGCATTAGATGAATAAGTAAGCTCTACCTTAAACCACTCGTCAAGGTTTTGCTCTAACTCTTTTGGAAACGGTCGTAACGCTTCTAGCTTTTTTTTCTTTTCTGTTAGTGTTACTGCATGTGTCTCAAGGCTCTTTGTTGATTGC
>CAYPUL010000098.1:0-1814 GCA_964413975.1 Candidatus Woesearchaeota archaeon | reverse complement strand
AGCTCTTCCTTCAGATTTAGGAAGCACTCATCAATTTTCGGAGCAATGCTCTTCTCCAATTCTGCCCGCACTTCCTCTGTATACATCGGATGCTGCATCACGCACGGCTCATAGCGCGCATGGGTCATGCACACCAAGGTAACATTCCTTCCTCTGTACGCAACAGCGGACCGCGGCTCAACAAACCCTCCCTGTGAAAGCATCCTATCAAGCGCATCAGCTGTTGCCTGTCGCGCACATCTCGCAATAAAAGGCTGAGGATCAATGCTCTCCCCAAATACCGGAAAAATCCCCTTTTTATCACTAACAGCAAAGTACAGCACCACTGCCCCGATAATAAATACCGCCAAAATGACCCACACTGCTACCTGCCCTCGTCGGTTTAATTCTTCTTTTTTCATTTTCCCAACAACAATATATCTAACCCTTTGGACATTGCCAGGAAGCTCGTCAATTATGGTTTGGCTCTTAAATTCCTGTTGAAGCGTTGGAGATAAAATATAAGATTCTAGTCCGCTTGTAATTCCTTTTTCTTCATCAACTTCCATTTGGGCTCGAAGCATTACTTCGGAAATAAGTGATCCTGGAACTACTCATAAATAAGCAACAATTTCTGCGGCTTTTTTCCTTATCTCTTTTGAATACCCAGATAATGCGTTTGCTGCGTGCATTCTGGCACTCTCCCAGGAATGCCCGCCATGAAAATGATGCATGACATTTACCTTATATTTATCACTTCCATAACCCATAGCACACCCATCATGCGTCGCAACTCCTCCGCCTCCCGCAATTATCTTCATTGTCTCTTGGGAAACCAATCCTCCAATAATCGTTCGACCCAAAGAATCTCCTTATGGTATTACTGAAAGACTTACAATTGGAACTCCAAGCCCTATTGCAACAAGAGCATGATTTAATTCATGACCCGCAACTCGCGTTTTCTCAGTAGATGGAGATCTTCTCTCTGCCTCAGGAACAAAAGAAAGAGGCATTTTTGGTCTTAAGACCTCTGCTCGACTCATAGCAAGATTTTACCACAACAAGAAACTTATTTTACTTTCACGCTTTTTGTATAGTTTTATTTGGACATTATTTTTCGGGTGAAGTCTCACCAAAAAGAGAAGAGCCAAGAGATTTTTAAAACGCTGTCCCTAAAACCACCTTTTATATATTTATATAATTGTATATATTTCGTATAATAAGTCCTATAGCGCTTGACAATTGCTTTTCTTTATGATATTATCCAAACCTTATGAAGAAGCGGTATATCTCTTATTCATTTGCTATTCTAGGTTTAATAGTACTTTCCGGCATACAAATGCGATGGGTATCTGGAAGTGTTTTTGCAAATCCTATAACATCACCAATAACTCTTCCTATAACAAGTCCTGTTGTTACCGAAACACCAACTCCTACCCCTACCGAAGTTCCTACTCCCATAACCAGCCCTGTTGTCTCGCCTCTTCCAACTCCAACCGATTCACCTACACCAACTCCTACTCTTACTCCTACTCCACAAAATTCATCCAATGGTTCAAACTCGAATTCAAATTCTAACAATAACAACAATTCAACACCTTTTGTCTGTAATGATTCAAAACCAAAAACAGCTCCTCGACTTATTTCGGCACAAATAATTGGCCGAAACAACGCATTTCTTACATGGACAAAAGCAGAAAATCCTGTAACATATTATCTTATTGCATTCGGACGTAAAAAAGGTGCCATGGAATATGGAGTACCATATGCGGGAGGAAAAGAAACAACAGGCTATACTATAAACGGATTAGATGCATCGACAACATACTACTTTA
>CAYPUL010000097.1:0-1814 GCA_964413975.1 Candidatus Woesearchaeota archaeon | reverse complement strand
TCATCGTCCATTACCAAACTCTCTTTTCCTGAGCATATACAGAATCTGATCTTGGTTCATCTTGATTGTTTTGAACATGTCTGCGAGGAGTGCGAGGATAGAGAGCGAGAGACCAAAAATCATGAGGAAGATTGAAACGTTAAAGAGTGTTCTTATCGGGGTTGTTACGTGATAAAATAGCCAATAAATAAAGGATAGTGTACCCCCAATAAAGCCGAGACCGAACGTTATCGCACCCGGAAGACCAAAAAAGGAAAGCGGTTGCGTGTCTCTCGTTGTTCTTACAATAATACCAAGTGATTTCAGACCATAGCGAAGAAGGCTTCCAGAGACGCGAGAATTTCTATCCTTGTAATACTTTACCACAACAGGAACCTCTTTTATTTTCATCCCTTTGTTAATCATGTCTATAAAGACTTCTTGAGTATAAGTAAATTTCCCCAAGAGATTCAGTCGAAGCGCGGCCTCGCGTGAGTATACCCGAAAACCGCACTGCGTGTCTGTAAATTTTTTTCCTGTAACCCTACTAACCAGTCTTGTAAATTGCTTGTTTCCCCATTTTTTTATCCAGGGAATTCCATTAGTCATCTCAGGTTTTAAAAAACGTGTTGCACTAACCATATCAGCACCGTTTGAGAGTATCGGTTTTATGAGTGTTTCAATATCGTGCGGATCAAACTGTCCATCTGCATCAATGTTCACAATGATATCTGCTCCTAACTCAAGTGCTCTATCAATTCCGTCTCTGAATGTCACGCCTAAACCTTGATTATTCTTATGCGTTAAAAAATACTCTGCCCCAGCTCTTTTCGCTACCTCCAATGTCCTGTCCCTAGAGCAATCATCAATGACTAAAACCCTCACATTAGAGATTCCTGAGATCTTCCTAGGAATCTCACGTATAACATCACCTATAGTTTTCTCTTCATTAAACGCGGGAATCATAACAATAAGCTTCTTTGCACCTCGGCTCATATAGAGATTCTAGGGCGAACAAATATAAAGATTATTGTATTCGAGAAGTACCGAAAGAGTGCTATTGCGGAAAGACGAAATAAGTAAAAGATCTTATTTTAGGCTATAGAGCCATTGCCAGATAATCTACTGTATCGTTACAGGCTTTGACGTAGCATCGGTGCAGTGTTTCTCATTGCCAAGCGCGTCTTTTACTACAGGGTAGATTGTGAGTACATGTCCTAGTACTACACCCGATGGCAGTTCATTGCCTCCCAAAGTTACTAATTTTGTTCCTTGCTCTCCTAGACTCGTCGCATCTTCGTTAATTTTCTGTACATTCTGTAGAAGTTGGTTATCAATAAGGAACTTTATCTTTTGGAGATCTCCTCGTCCGATATCTCTTCGTATTGTTGCTATTAATTCCAGATTTATAGTATCATAGGATGCGCTTACAATCTCAACTTTAATCTCCAAACAATCTGTTGTTGTAGATAACTGGGCGCCTGTTCTTTGAAGAACATTGCTAAGGACACCCCACATTATAGATACAGCCGCGATTGCCAATAGTATCAGCAGAACAACAACAATGACATTCGATAGCCCTCTTTTATTGTTCATATGCATTCTTATACAAAGAAGTTCATAAACTTATCGAGATCCTGTAAATTGTGTTTGGAATTCAATTAAATCTGCGAGATCTACATCACCATCTCTATCAAGATCGGCTCGCGGATCGGCAGTTGGATTTCCAGGCCCCGAATACGCAGAGATTATTGGTATGTAATCCGCGAGGTCTGTATCATTGTCGCTGTCAATGTCTGAAGTTCTATGTAATGGAATAGCCTTTGCATAGGGCA
>CAYPUL010000096.1:0-1832 GCA_964413975.1 Candidatus Woesearchaeota archaeon | reverse complement strand
AAAAGTGCGGATGCGAGGGGTCGGAAACTGCGTATGTGGAGATGACGATTTTCATGAGGCGAACAGGCAGTTATGCCGCTTTGCGATACTGGATAATGTCGTCAAAATCCTGATGAGCGTGGTCTTGCCCGCGCCATTGGGTCCCAGCAAACCGACGATGGTACCGCGCGGAATATCAAAAGATACTCCCTGCAATGCGCGCACAGCGCCAAAGGATTTACGGAGATCGCGTACGGAAATAATAGGGTTTGTAAACAATGGAGCTATTATAATCTTAAAAGAGGAGTGCTAAAAAGTCGCATACTTACAGAGTAATGCATAGTGACTCATTTGAATACAATGTCATACGCCGCGGAAAATTCTTTTTGGGTTTGTCGTAATTGCTCAAGAACATCATTCGCTTTACTCAACATCTCCTGTTCGATACGAATTGCATTATAAGCGTCATATGAATCCCCTCTTTGTTTAGATTTTACATATGACTGCCTGATGCTAAAAACCTCCCCAAATGCATTAAGGAAGCTCCTTTGCAATCTATTAGTTTCGCTAACAAGGTTTTTAAAAGGCATTAATGTTGTCTGCTCAAATTCTATCAGTGGTTTAAGTTTTAGCTTTGCTGATTCAATGAGTATAGTGCCATCGTTCAGACGATAATAGGAAGATTCGTCAATCTCATTCCATAATGAGACACTAGTATTAATATCGCGCGCAATACTTGCACTTTGCCGGCTATAATTAGCAAAGAGATCTTTTTGATCCTTAGTATATTGTACAGGAGAAGGCACAGGTGAAGATACGGGCATTGTAGCTAGGCGCTGTATGCCTGCTTTTAAAGCGGGAATATTTTCCTTAGCAACATTGATAGGAATAGCAAATTTTATGGATTCTCCCAAGATGATTCCTTTGACACTGTTGCCTCTCCTCCCTGTATTTATTCCAATCACTTTTCCGAATTTATTAACTAACGGCCCCCCGCTATTACCAGGATGAATCTCTGCGGATATTTCAAGATACGTTGCATCGCCGTCAGTTATTCGTCTTGAGATAGTGCCCTCTTTAAAGCTCACTTCTCCTTTAAGGCCAAATGGATAACCAAAAGTGAATATCTCGTCGCCTTGATTCATACTATTGGAATCCCCAAGCGAGACAAAGGGAAAATCCTTTCCATCTATTCTGAGCAGTGCTAAGTCTGCCAGTTCATCTCTCCCAATTATCGAAGCAGTGAACCTTCGATCATCCGAGAGTATTATAGCTACGAGTGCGGTACCACTTACAACATGTGCATTGGTGAGAACAAGACCGTCCGCTTCGAGAATCATACCGCTACCAGAACCACCGTTATTCGTTTCTATAAGCACCACAGCAGGTTTAACATTACTTATAACTTGTGTCTTTGTAGGTGAATGTTCTGTGGAAGTGACGCTGGCACCTTTTGGCTGTAGCATTACGACTTCTCTCTCGGAAACTCCCTTTTGAGAAATCGTTGTTAGATTTTTTAGGGCTTCTATTTCGCTCCTTAGCTGCAATATTTCAGAATTGCTTCCAGTATCTTGGGTATCTTCATCGCCCTGGTGCGAAGAATTTTGAAAGGAGCTAAGCCGCAATCCTACATATCCAGAAATGCCAATAATGGCTATCGCTCCCAGAATAATGAGCATGTGTAGCGCTAAAAAGCCGTTGGCAGGTTGACGATTAAATTTCACGGTACAAAGAATATCTTTAAACCTGTTAGATGTTTTATTACTAATGGATCTTACTCACATATCTTGACTCCTACTATGGCTCAAGCCGTTTGACGCCGCGGTAGACAAACGAGGCGTCGCGGATGCTGT
>CAYPUL010000095.1:0-1836 GCA_964413975.1 Candidatus Woesearchaeota archaeon | reverse complement strand
TTCTATGAAGCCAAAAGATAATGCGTCTATCCAGACTTCGCAGACATCTATTGACGAAATGAAAAATCTTGACCTCTTAGGTACGCATGAGTTTTACAAGCGAAATCATCCGAAGGTCACCATTATTGGTGGCAAGAAAGTTGGTGAAAGCGTCATCGTTGGTAAGAGAGAACATTGGGATCTTAAAAGAAGTACGGTTCTCACTCAGGATCAATTAAGTAAACTCAATCTGAGAAGAATCGATATTATGCAACAACGCACACGCCTTCCTTGGCTCATTGATCTTAGAAATGGAACCTATCGATTAAATGAATATGAGCTAAAAAGTCGTGACATTAAGGACATTGTTTACAAAGAGGCACATATCGATGTTCCTGAAGTTGTAGAATTTTATGTTGATAGTTCTGGGTCAATGTTCGGCGGATCAGCAGGTAAGTTCCAAGTTAATGATGGCAGTAGATGGGATATGTTAAGTCATGTTATGTATGGATTCATTGACGGCCTTTATCAAACAGGTAGGCAGGTGAAAAAACAGAGCAACATTAGAATTCATAATTTTGCCAATAGTCAAGTAGATTCTGAACTTATTCCTGTAGAGCAGTTTTGGGAAGGAAATATTCCTGCTTTAAAGGTTTTTTTCAAGCCAGAAAATGGTTACGATCATGAAGATATTAATATTACTAACTATAGAGAGAGTAAGAAAAGAACGTATGTCATAGTAACTGATGGTTCTCTTGTTCTCAATGGACGAACAGAAAGAGAGTCACGTAAGATGAAAGAACTTGCTAAAAATGTAAATAATACAGTTGCATTATTTGAGATTGGGGGAAATTATGATTTAGGAAATGCAGTAAAGAATGATAGTAACATACGATATTACCCTGTACATGATAAAGATAAAATGTTGAAAGCGGGCTTGGAGGTGTTGTTGTCAAAATGACTTCTAAAATTCCACGAGACCGCATTAAGCACCTTGAATGGGTACCAGGTATGGAATTACCAAAGATACAAAATACAGGAAGTGCTTCAGGAGGCGCAACTCCCCCAGGTATTATTGTCCAATCCACTGCTGATTTTTGGACAATTTCAGGAGTACACTATAGAGATGGGATTTATGATGTGGATTTAGCAAAAACTCTTCTTGATGAAGGAAATGCAAAAACCCAGGATGAGTGGAGCGCTTATGCAAGAGAGGCGCAAGCAAAAGGCGAGTTTTACACAGAAAGTATGCCTAAACATCACGCACTCCTTACAGCAGCATACAAATTAGAAGATAATCCTATGAAAGAGGAAATAAAGGAATTTTTAAAGAAATCTATGTTTGAACGTTGGCTTACGACACTCACTAGGGTTCAGTATCAACCTCAAGGATCTTTAGAGGATGTTATTATTCATAGCCGAGGAATGCCTGACGAATATTCTGTTATAGAAAATTTTGTTTTTAATGATGAGTATGTAAAAGATAGTACAAGACCTTCAAATTACAAAGCTCTTTTAGAAGTCGATGATCTTCAAGAGATTCAAAATGTGTATCAATGGCTTACAGACAAAAACATTTATCTTTGGAGAGTCAATGAACGATCAGATCAAGTTAAAGAGCGTGTCGCGTGGTTCGGTGCGTATTTCGGGTGGACTGGGCTTAACTGCGTCAGGGATCCTGCTTTCCACTTTGCTTCGCTTGGGGTACGTTTCGTCAGGCGCGCGTAAGCGCGCAGCGCGATGAAAAATTTGAGTCGAGTAGCAACATATTTAAACTCCAACACCTTCAATAGATTAGAAAATAAAATTCAAAAAACAGAGCGTTCTCATATATGCTTGGCGTTTGGTCCGGGCGTA
>CAYPUL010000094.1:0-1839 GCA_964413975.1 Candidatus Woesearchaeota archaeon | reverse complement strand
CTGACAGTTGCATTCTTGAAGGCCATCAAGGATTAGCAAATCCTTGAGGTAGCATAGGTTTCCGTGCCCAATTTTTTGAGTCCGATGCTATATTTCAAAATTTACCAAAGTTTTATAAACTTCAATAAACTGAATAGAATATTAGGGGCGTTTTACAAAGTCTATGCGTTCGGCGTGGGCGTACTATCATCTTGGTATATTGAGTTAATTGCGCTCACTTATAAATAATTTTAAGGCAGAGATTTCCTCATATTATAAATGTCTATGGATATATTCCTAAATCTATGTTGTGTCAGTCCAAGATTTTCATAGCCCCTCCTTTCGTAAAAGGTTCGAGCAGCAATAGTTGATTTAAGCCTAATTTCTCGCAACCGCAGTGCTTGCGCTTCCGCTTCAAGCTTCTGCAAAATTGTGCTTCCTATTCCCTTCCCATGATGATCAGGATGAACATATAATCTACGAAGTTCTCCTTCTGGCTTAAGGTCTCCAAATCCGAGAATAGATCCCTGTTCCTCAAAGACATAGGCAATGTTTTTTGAGAGGGATGCTGCCCACCGTGTTTCTTTGTCTCCATCGTCACCAAGCCAGGCTGCAACTTGTTCTGGCGCGTAATGTTTTCCATTTATGCGGATTACTGCTTCCTGATGCACAGCTATGATCGCAGGTACATCGAGAGGTTGAAATTTTCGAATACTCATATTTTTGAGAGCAGAACAGAACTATTTAAAGATGCCTTCTGTCGAAAACAGACTATGTTGAGAAGTTAGACATCTTTACGATAGCATTATGTTCTTGGTTGTAAACATAATCTGCTCTTCCAGAGTGTTTTTCCGCTCCTAGAACAGTTACTTCCAGATCAAGGCAACCTCAATGTGCATAAACAATGGATCGATCAGTCGGCTCTCCTACAATAACGCGGGCGTTGTAGAGAACAAGATCTTCTAAAATCTTCCTGCCTCCAGTACTGCCATCTTCTTCACTAATAGTTATGAAAATCACAAAACCCTTCGGGTTTTGTGATTTATCAAGTAATTGGTGTGGTTTACAAAGATTTATATAGTAACATTAATTACTCAATTAAGGAGTAATAAGTGTTAAGAATATGATTAAAATAGAGAAATTAGAAATAAAGTCCCTCTCACAAAAAGAAGTTGAGGTCATAGCTTGGCTTGAATTTGAAGAGAAGTACTTCTTTACTATTCAAGATATTAAACAGTTTTTCAAAGATACAAAGCAGAGATATAACTTTATCCAACGACTGATGAAGAAAAAGAGGATTGTGAAGCTCAATAGGCAAAAGTATTATCTTATTCCGATCAAGGCAAAAAGTGGGTCGTGGGTCGAAAGCTCGTACATCATCGCGGATGAACTTTGCAACGGTAAAGACTATTTTATAGGTGGCTGGTCTGCTGCTAATTATTGGCGTCTGACCGATCAACTACCTATGCGTACGGACATTTACACAACAAGAAGACAAGGACGCATAAGGATATTGACAAGCGAGTATGTATTCCATCGAACAAAGAAGGAAAGAATTAAAAAAGCAACAGCACAAAAGATAAAAGGACACTCCTTCTATATTCTGAATAGAAATGAGACAAAACGATGGTTGAAACATCGAGAACATTGAAAGATAGTGTGTTCTCGAGTGTGCTCAAGAACCAAGGATTTATACAAGACTCTAGTCAGAAGGTTCTTGACATCAAGAAGTTAACCGATAAAGAATTCAACAATATAGCCTCGCAATTTCGTTTCAAAGCAGAAACGTTGGGTAAAGACTATCATCTTACAGTAATTCTCTATCTCATCAAAGATATAGAAGGAATCTACTTCAAAGGT
>CAYPUL010000093.1:0-1853 GCA_964413975.1 Candidatus Woesearchaeota archaeon | reverse complement strand
TTAGATCAGCATTGTGACGAATGAGTGCAAAATCATTCACTCCATCAAACTGCCCTGTGCTTCCGTATCTCCCGCTCACATTATACGTCGCCCCGCTCGTCAAAGTCCCATTATTCGAATTCCCGCTCCACACTTCCTTGCTTCCCTCTCTCCTCACAAGAACCACATCATTCTCCACATCCACATCGTAAATCTTGCCATCATACGGCACTTTCCCAATGCTCTTGATGCGCACCGCTTTCCCTTCCGCATCCAAGAAATACACCTCTTTCCCTTCTTGCACCTCGCGAAACACGTCAGTCACAGGTTGCAAAGCAAAGTTTTTATAGTCTAAAGCACTGCGTGCAGGCATGGAATTAACGCTAAAGATACCTGAAGAATTAGAAGAAGAAGTAAGAAGCGTATCAAAAGCAGAACTATCGCTGCTGCTACTCAAGTTACTGAAATTAGAGATTGAAAGAAGGGCGAGACTTCTCGAGTCTAAAGAACGGTTTAAGAAAATTGTTGCTAAGTCCAAACTTACAGAAGAAGACGCAAAAGAACTAGCCGATAAAGTTAGCAAAGCTATGCACGCTCGTCTCGAGGCAGAAGGGCTGGTATAAATGGAAGTCGTCATTGACTCAAATGTGTTATTTCGGACACTCATTTCAAGGGGTGATATCGTAGATATCCTGTTTAATCCGTTGCTGTTCATAATAGCCCCTGAGAGGCTAAGAGAAGAGTTTATTAAACATAGGAGCGAGATATTAGGCAAAACAAGGTTATCGGAAAGAGAATTCAACGAGTTGGTCAGGGAGGCGTTTGAGAAAATAACATTTGTTCCATTGGAAGAATATAAGCTCTCTATTCCTGCAGCAAAAGAATTGCTTAAAACACATGGAAAAGATGAGGATTTCATAGCGCTATGCTTATCGAGAGAGTGTAAGCTCTGGACATATGAATCGTTGCTTTTTAGCATAGGTGTAGGTATATCAACAAAACAAATTTCAGAAGCACTCTCATAACCAACGTAAACCTTATGCTCTTCGTTTGCTTCAGGAGAGAGCAGACCGAAAGAGTTATATATCTCATCACTATTTATTAATTCATGAGAATTGAAATTAACGAATACATTGTTGCAGACAGTGAGATTTGCCACGGCCAGCCCACGTTTAAAGGCACACGCGTTATGGTCTGGCAGGTCCTGGAAATGCTTAAAGGAGGGCTGACTGTAAAAGAGATTCTCGAAGATTTCCCTTCTCTCACTTCCAAGCACATCAAGGCAGCCCTGCAATATGCAACCAGCCTCGTAAGAGGCAGGAATAATGTCCAACTTACCATCCCCATCTCCTAAATTCCTAAGGGACGAAAATGTTAAGAAAAGGTTAGAAGTATTTCTTAAGACGCAGGGATTTGATGTACTGTCGAAACCGAAAGGATTGTCCAATGGCAAATTAGCTGAATTTTCCAAACTAGAGAAAAGAGTGTTTGTAACAAATGACACTGACTTCTCAAATCTTGAGCAATTATCTTCTGAAAAAATATTTTCAGTTGTCTGGTTACGGATTCCGCAAGACAAACCAGAATCTTTAATACCTGCTTTCTCGAGATTGCTTAAAGAAACAAAACCTGCTGACTTTGAAGGCAAGTTATTTATTTTGTATGAAGACAGGATTGAAGTATCTAAGCTGACATAAACCCTATGCTCCTCGCTCACCCTGAACCTGCTCCCATCTTCCAGCTCAATCTCGTACATCTCTCCATCGCTGTCAAATGCCTGTCGCTCTCGCGGTATCTGCCACTCTCTCTCGCCAGTGTCCTGATTGAGTGTCGCCACTCTCTCTCCCTCTTTTAATTCCTTAAAGTATTTCCAT
>CAYPUL010000092.1:0-1929 GCA_964413975.1 Candidatus Woesearchaeota archaeon | reverse complement strand
AAAAAACAGGAGAAGGAAAAACACTTTCCGCAACGCCTACACTCTATCTAAATGCGCTTACAGGGAGAGGCGTACACCTTGTTACTGTCAATGATTACTTGGCTCGTCGTGATGCCGGCTGGATGGCACCTATTTTCCATCTGTTAGGTCTTACGACGGCCGCAATTATTCACGACCAATCGTTTTTGTACGATCCCGACTATGAAGACACGACCGCAAAAGATGAAAGATTAAAACATCTTCGTCCCATAAGCCGCAAGGAAGCATATGCTGCAGATATTACCTATGGAGTTAATTCAGAGTTTGGTTTTGATTATCTGCGCGATAATATGGCACAAAATATAAATGAAGTTGCACAGCGCGATTTTCATTTTGCAATCGTTGATGAAGTCGATTCTGTTTTGATCGATGAAGCAAGAACTCCCCATATTATTTCGGCTCCCGATGCACAGCCTTCAGAAAAGTATTATGAATATGCCCGTGTCGTTTCCCAGCTTACTCCCAAACTTGATTTTGAAATCGATGAGAAACTCCATACAGCGCATCTTACCGAACATGGCATCGGTAAAATAGAAAAACTTTATGGTATTTCCAATATCTACGAACGAGATTTCCAAACAGTACACCATCTCGAAGCCGCTTTGAAAGCCCGGACACTTTTTCACAAGGACAAAGAATATGTTGTAAAAGATGCCACTGTTACTATTGTTGATGAATTCACAGGCAGGCTTATGCCTGGGCGACGATTCTCAGAAGGTATTCATCAGGCAATTGAGGCAAAAGAAGGAGTTCCAATTCAACGCGAATCAAAAACCTTAGCCACCGTTTCGCTGCAAAATTATTTCCGTATGTACCAAAAACTCGCCGGTATGACAGGAACTGCGGCGACTGAGGCAGAAGAATTTCATAAAATATACGGGCTTGATGTAATTGTTGTTCCTACCCATCGTCCGATGGCTAGAACTGATCATGCTGATGTTGTGTATAAAACGACACGGGCGAAATATGCCGCTGTCGTTCGGGATATAGAAGAATGTTATAGGAAGGGTCAGCCTGTTTTGGTAGGTACGACATCGATTGATAAAAATGAAATCATCTCCGAATTCCTCAAGAGAAAAGGAGTTCCACACAATATGCTTAATGCCAAAAATCACGAGAAAGAAGCGGAAATTATTGCCCAGGCTGGTAAAAAAGGAGCAGTAACAGTTGCAACAAATATGGCAGGAAGAGGTGTAGATATTATTTTGGGTGGAACAACAGACGATGAGAAGAAATGGCAAAGAGAACATGCTGAAGTAGTAGGGGTGGGAGGGCTGCATGTTATTGGTACTGAACGGCATGAGTCGAGGCGTATTGATAACCAGCTGCGAGGACGATCCGGCCGGCAGGGAGATCCAGGAAGTTCCCGGTTTTTCGTTTCTTTAGAGGATGATATCATGCGCCTTTTTGGTGGAGATAGGATTGCTGGGCTAATGACAATGTTTAAATTGCCGGAAGATCAACCGCTTACCCATCCTATGGTCTCACGAGCTATTGAACAAGCACAAAGTAAGGTTGAAGGGTTTAACTTTGATATCCGAAAGCATCTTGTAGAATACGATGATGTTATGAATAAACAGCGCCAAATTGTTTATGCGCTTCGGAGAAAAATTCTAGAAGGAACAGAAGATACAAAAGATGAAGTTTTGGAAAAGATCGACGAGGAGATTACGAAGATTGTTGTTATGCATATGGGAGATGCATCATCTGAAAATGGAAGAGAACCGATTGTTGGGGATTTTGTGACTATTATCCCATTTGATGAAAACTCACAGAAACAATTATTGGCCCAAGTTGAACAGCTTCAAACACAAGAAGAACTCATAAAATTTCTGACCCGGCTTGCACATGATTTATATGAACAACGGGAAAAACAAGTTGGGGAAAAAG
>CAYPUL010000091.1:0-1982 GCA_964413975.1 Candidatus Woesearchaeota archaeon | reverse complement strand
GCGAATGGAATCCGCAAGGCAAATTTTTAATTCAAGGGACAGAAGACAGTATTAACAGGAGGCGAGATTTGTGGAAACTTGCAGGACAGCTTTATGAAGAAAATTTTTGTGAAGAATAGAAGCGACCGAGCTTTTTATTGATAATCTGCAAAGTAGACAATATTCTGGGGGTGCTCGTCCCATCTTATTATTAATCTAATAGTGGTAACGTACCGAAATATTTATAAATAGAAAGTTTATGCTCTTTGGTATGGCAAAGGAAATAGATTTGCAGCAAATACTCAAGGGATTGGGCTCTGATAAGGCAAGAAGTATGGCAAAGGAAATAGATTTGCAGCAAATACTCAAGGGATTGGGCTCTGATTTGGCAAGAAATATAGCAATTTCCAAATTAGTTGGAAAAATTGATTTGCCTACTTCACAAGTTTGGAGAGTTGCTGCATATTATGAAAGAGCACGCAGGTTTTATGCTGAGGCTAGTTATGCTCATGAAGTTGAATGGAAAGAGAGAGCTAAAGAATTATACCGAAGAGCTGTTGTAAATTATGAAAAAGTAGGCCGGTTTAGGGCTGCTGCTGATGTTGCTCTTGAAGCTGGAATGATAGAGAAAACTGAACAATTAATAGCTCTGGTGAACTTAATAAACGAATAAATATTTCTATATCTCTGTTAATTTTCTTGATAAAGTCAAGATTATCTGTTGTCCGACCCGAAAAATCCAAAGGATTTTGAGAACGCAGTGGGGCAAGTTTTGTGCAAATTTCCAGACGCTAACCTTACAGCTCATTAACGACTAATTCGTTCAAACGTAATCTTCGTTTTGCACGGAACCTTTGACTTTATTTTTTGAAACAAATCACGAGCAGCACGAGCTGCTCGCTCATTCACACAAGATACAACAAAGATCTCTTTTCCCTTAGGCACAATCGCAGCTCTGCCAATGGTAACGCCAAACGAATGCTTCATCCCACTAGAGAGTCTATCAGCACCAGCACCAGCAGCGGTTTTATTCTCTCTCAAAATATGGTGGGGATGTACGTTCACACGAAAAAAGTAACCTCCAGGTATCTCGTTATCAAGTATCTTCGTAATATACATCCTGCAAGATTCCAGAGCATTATCCCTAATCTGCACTTTTTCATCAGCAATCAAACGAACAATATAACTATGTTTTCCCTGATAGAACGCTTGCTGATCTCCTGTTATAAACTTTACAATCTTGCTCGGCGGTACAGTCTTTATATATGCCTGCGTTTTCACACCAGATCTTCGTGTATACGGTCGCGTTTTTTTCTTCGAATATGCTGCCGCTTTTCGTAATGCCATTATAAATCCTCTACTAAAGAATTTTCACCAGTCCGATAAAGATTATCTGTAATTCTCTTCGGAATACCAACGAAATAAAGCACACTCTCTTTTAAATCGCGAATTGCTTGAAGCATCTTATCTCTTCCACCTATCGGAGATCTCATATATCTACCTATTCCTCTCTGTTCATCTCTTCTACAATCTTCACCATAAATAACATAGCCCAGATCCTCTTTTAGAGGAATCAACGCGTTTATCCTAGGATTAGGATCTTCCAACAAAGCCGGAACATCACAACGAAAAATAGCACCCTCACGAACACCATTTTCTTCTATGACAACAGAGCTATTCCCAACTCTAATCGTTTCAGGTATCATACTATCGCAACCTCACTCGTAATCGCCTGCCCGGGTAAACCCTTCTCAAAAATAGCGCGGACAAGTCCTTTATTTCCATGCGCGTCACTAATCTTTCCTTTGATGATCTTTCCCGAAGGACTCTTCCACGAAACCGACTTTCCAGCCATTTTCTTCGCCTCAGCACGCGATGTCAATCCAACATCTAGCAAGTAATGTCGCTCGTGAATCGTCTTCCTTCCTCGTCGAAACTGTACCACAATACCGTTCATCCTCGTTTCTAGAGAACACTCTTTTTAAAACTGCCGGGCACTGTCG
>CAYPUL010000090.1:1784-1993 GCA_964413975.1 Candidatus Woesearchaeota archaeon | reverse complement strand
CTTTTCTCATGGAGAGATTTTCTTATAATACCACATTCCCTCTTTTTTCTCAAGGGAGTTCCTCAAGAGAATATTCTTGAATGGTGCCCTGATCTTTGAATAAAAACCTTCCTTTGAATCGCTTTCCTTCCAAAAATAAAGGATACCAGTACCTATCGTCTGGCCACATTGACTCAAATGGAATCTCCTGTATGGAAAACCAGCAAGGT
>CAYPUL010000090.1:0-1774 GCA_964413975.1 Candidatus Woesearchaeota archaeon | reverse complement strand
CAAACTCCAGCACTCCTTGTTCTTCAAACTCTTTAAGAGAAATCCCTGCCTCTTCTAATACTTCTCGTTTCGTTGCTTGAAAAAGATCTTCCCCCACTTTTAACTTTCCTCCAAATCCATTCCACTTGCCCTGTCCAAACCCGCGCTTCTTCATTCCTAAAAGCACCTTGTCTCCTTTCTGCACAATGCACAAAGTAAGAATCTTTCTTGTATTTTTCATGCCCGCTTATGCCCCGTGGCACTTTTGGTTCTTATTCCCTAGCCCACGGGAATTTATTTTCTGTAACGCTTTTTATACTCGTCTCGGATAAACTTCGATGTGTAAGGAAAGTATTTTCTCTGCCGTGCCGCGCTTAGCGAGAAGAAGTCGCTGATTACGAAACCTTTACAATTCTTGCTTCTACAATAGCATCTCCACTTATTGCCGGTATGAGCACTTATTCTGTAATCTGCCGTTATTTCCTTGCCTTTTCTGATTGACTTTAGAGCAATATAGGGAACTCGCCTATCAGCTGACTCTTTTGAAATAGCGTTGGGGTCGCAGGAGTGGTTTACAAATCGACCGGGCGGATTCATAATTTCCCATGTTGTTCTGTCTATCTCGTTTAAGTGATCTCCCTCGTCTTTCAAGATGGCCTTCAAATCTTTTGCCCTTACCAATCTACCTCGCTTGTTGACGAAAATTGTCTCTCCCTTCCGAAAGTTTCTTAGGGCAAACGCCCCTACTCCTTTCTTCCTCGTCTGTCTTATTTCAACGCTTTTGTTCATATTTTTATTTCTCATTGCCCATGACATTTTTTGAATGGCACTTAGAAACTAAGTTTCTAAGTGTTTCTCTAATTCTTTTCGCTCTATCGAAATTTTTAATGACCTTTCTGCAAAATCTTTATATGAATTAATGCTTTCAAACTGATTAAGAATAACATCTTTTTCGCAAAGACCATCCTTGTAATTAGAGACATATTCTTTCCAACTTGACTTCACCAAGGGAGAATCAATTTGATGAACTTTATAGTTTAAATTTACATATACACTCACATGAAGCAAATGTTCATCAGAATCAACGTGGATAGCTTTAAATGGACCTTGAAATAAAGATCCAACTCGTTTATATTTCTTATTGAAATAATTCGAGTGACCAACTCCTAAACGATGCATCAGTTTCTCGATTCCCCGATCTACTAATTGTTGCAAGACGAAATGGTAATGATTTGGGTTAAGACAGTAGCAAATGAGATTGACTAATTGACCTTCTTTCTTAGAAACTAAGTTTCTAAGTAAAGACTTTTTACGAAATGAAGCGGCATACAGACTGCCTATCGGTTCCATAACATTAAATTCTTGCATACCTTGCAGAAATCTATTCGAATCTCTCCGATCTGTAACAATATCGCGTTTATCAACTCCGCGATTGAATACATGGTAATATTCTCCATTTACGAATTGAACTTTCCTCATATTTCTTATTTTATCATGTTTTGAAGCTACTGAGGAACTTAGTTTCTAAGTAGACTATAAAACTCTCTGAGTATAATCTTATCCTCCTCAATGAGTTTTGGCTCGTAGAGCTTCGTCTTCAGCAAAGAATCTTCCGTAATCCCCCTCCAGGACTTGTATTTTACTCTCAAAACCTTCGTCGACTTCCATAGTAAAAGCGTGCTTCACGCTACCTTCAAACTCGTACCTCCTCGGGAGACTATAGTTCTTTGGCACGATGTTCAATTCCTCTTCAATTTCCCTTCGCAGCGCCTCCTCTGGATTCTCGTCGTTCTCC
>CAYPUL010000089.1:847-2091 GCA_964413975.1 Candidatus Woesearchaeota archaeon | reverse complement strand
TAAAACCAACTTCCCC
Organism: Candidatus Woesearchaeota archaeon; assembly: GCA_964413975.1. Taxonomy (GTDB): domain Archaea; phylum Nanobdellota; class Nanobdellia; order Pacearchaeales; family GW2011-AR1; genus UBA73. The sequence goes on along the minus strand of CAYPUL010000089.1, from coordinate 2,075 downwards.
GCTGGTCAAAATACAGGGCGAACTGGAGACAAACATAGCGAGGTTGGGGGAGAATACAGTCGCAAGGGCGAAGATAGAGAACCAACTCGGAAAAATAAAAACAGGAACCATGGTTTCCCAGGCAACTGACACAATTTTGACAGAGCCAATTGAAACAACTTTGCACAGGTTAAAGAGAACAGGGTTTTCTGGGGAAAGTCTGGACGCTGCGAAAAAAGGCCTCCTGAAAACACGGGGATTTACAGATGAGTTTGCGGAAGAGCTTTCGAAATCAAAAATAATAAACAAGATAAGTGATGTAAAGATTGACAATAGGATGACAAGCCCTCTCGCAACCAAAATCATTACAAATGCTGACGGAACAAGAAGATACGAGTTAATAGTTGGTAGGGGAGGAATGGATAACTTAAGCCCTTATTTGAGGTTTGGATTAGAGCATGAATACAGCGAAATTGTGAAAGATGGATTAAGATTGCAAGGATTAATACCTTCGGAATCCCAACTTATAGATAAGATATTTGAGTTAAAAATATCTACAACAATGAAACAAGAAATATACAATATGATTGAGCATAGGTTGTTTGCAGACAAGATAGCTCTGAGGGCAAGACCCGAGTTATTGAGTGAGTGGAAAATTGAGAGTAAGAAGCTATTAAATAAAATAGATGAATTGTATGATGCTGGTCTGCCTAGAGATGATATACGCGAATTGTTACCTAATTTGGCTTATCTAAAAACTCTAAAACCTCAAGACACAGACCTGACGCAAAAGATTAATACAATCGCGAGGAATTTAGATTCTGATTTGAAAGAAGAATTTAATCAAATAGTAACTTTTATGGAGGAGGTGAGCAAAAATGCTTAATTACTGGAAGACTGATTATGGACTTCATATGCATGCCATATCTATGCGTGAGTCCATAAGCATAGAAGAGGCTGCACTCAAAACTACACTAGAATATATGAAAGAATTAGTGGAGAATGTAGATAATCAACAAAGATTACTGAAAGGCTATGAGAGACAATCAGATGTGAGATTGAGAAAAGAGATTATAATGATTCCAAAAACCGGTAAGAAGATTGTTATACCTTCGTATCCACCAAAAAACAAAACCAAACATGATCTCTTCCTCCAATTCTACAAAGCCGCTAAAAAAGACCTCAAAGAAAAAGGCGAGATAACCAAAGAGACCCTGAAAATAATTGAAGATGCAAAACCTGAGTGATT
>CAYPUL010000089.1:0-837 GCA_964413975.1 Candidatus Woesearchaeota archaeon | reverse complement strand
AGGTTATTAGGTAGGGTGATGCAAGATTATGTGAAGAAGTGGGAAGTACTATTTAAAGATGTTTTTGATTACAGGTTTGAAGATGGGAAGATTCTTTGGTGAGCTCAAGGCGCGCTGCAGTTGTGGAGAACGGGCAGGTCGGTTTTAAAAGCCTTCTCGATTTGCTTCACTTTAATAAGAGCCCTCAGCCAATAATTACCATATGAGGACAATTAATCTGAAGCAGTTTAATGAAAATAATAAAGCTGTTTCATCCCCCTCTAGAACCAAAGTGCAGATTTTCTTGGCTGGAGTTATAGTCACTTCTTTTTTATTTATAATTATAGCAACAGGGGCGCAGGCAGCCCTCAAAGACGGGACCAATTTTGCAATAAAGCCTGATTCCCTGAAGTGCATAAATATAGAAATACCAGATGATTTTGGTCCTGTAGGGGCGCCGACGAGCTTTGATATAGTGTCAGATTGCCTCGAGTGGTGCGATTTCACAAGCGCGACTGTCTTCACTGACCCCGGCAATCCAACTTCCATACCTGTATGCTTTAATACCTTCAATAAGGAAGCAAATGAGACAAAAGAGATCAAGTTCAAAATATCAGCCAGAAACAAGCTCAAGGAATTTAATTATGGGATATGCGTTGCTGAACAGCAGGACCAGGATTCAGGGAGCGGAAATCCATGCGCTGTCGTGAATTCAAACCAGAAATATTTTGAGATAACAATGGACCCAATAACTTATCTTCAGGCAGGGGTTGAAGGTGAATATGAGATCGAAATATACTCCCCAATAAAACTGGACCTTGATATAACTGTCCAGGAAACAGGAAAAATATTCAGCCT
>CAYPUL010000088.1:0-2111 GCA_964413975.1 Candidatus Woesearchaeota archaeon | reverse complement strand
CGTACCAAGAACTGGCACTGGTGCTCTAGCTGAGAAGGCTAAGACGTGAAAGGATCAATCTGACTAAGGGAATTCGGCATAAATAGCCCCGTATCTTCGGTAGAAGGGGTGTCTATGCATGTTTTTGAATTTCAAGAGCATGTGTAGATCGCAGTAACAAGGATCGCCCGACTGTTTATCAAAAACGTAGCCGGTTGCAAATCCTAAAGGACTAGTATAACCGGTGAGACCTGCCCAGTGGTGGTGTTTCAAACTTTCTTTCAAGAGAGCTAAGACCCATTAAACGGCGGGCCTAACTATGAGGCTCTTAAGGTGGAATCGCTGCCTTACGGTATTCATCAATAAAAAGATGAATAACGCTCCACCTCAATTAGTTAGGAAGAATAAACAGTTTATGCCGAATTAAAAAGTAAAATAAACCAAAAGGAGAAAATCGAGCTATATGCTGGAACATCCGAGTATATTTGAGTACTTGAAAAATAAAGTAACAATCTCAAATCGCGGACAATCAGCAGGAAAGACGAGAATTAATAGAAAGACTTAAATAGCAATCAAGATGCGTATTTTAATGATAAAGGAATATGCTCCAAGTGGACTTCCATTAATGGAAATAGACACAATTAAATATTTTGTATGTGAGATTTATAACGAAGGAAGAGTAGAAGAGAGTGTGTGTAGGATGGAAGAAGACAATCCTTTTATAGCGGAAACATTAAGAGGACTTATTGGAAGATTAGGTGAAGACTTAGATAAGAACTCACAAAGTAGACTTCGCGAGGGATTCGCTGGAGGATTTTGCGCGGCATATACTCTTTTGAGATTGCAAGCAGAAAAACAGAATAATTCTCGAATCCTCAGAGACTGAATGCTCGACACTAAAGAAGAATAGAAAAATATATAAATTTATAGATTTATAGATTTATATGAAAACAATTTCAATCCCAGAAGAGTTGCATCAAAAAATTGTGACTCTAAAGATGCAAGAGGGAGCAAAAAACGCTGCTGAATTAATCGACAAACTCATCATCGAGTACAAAAAGCAAAAATTCCACGAGGCGAGTAAACTCTTCAGGCAGAAAATGGAAGAGAAAGGAATAACACTCGCAGATTTGTTAAAGAAATCGAGAAAAATTCGTGAGGAAATCGCTGATGAGTGGTATCCCGAATAAAATTGTCATAGATACAAATGTGCTTTTCATGGCAATCTATGACAGCAGAGGAAAAGCGGGAAAGATAATAGAGGCTGCACACGAAAAGAGAATAGAATTACTTGCTCCGATTTCAGTGAGAGAAGAGTTAACAAGAATTTTGAAACGAGAATTAAAGACAACAGAAAGTGAGACAGAGTTTATCACAGAAAGTTTACCAATTCAATGGATAGAAAAAGAAATTTATCAAGAAGCTTTACCGAAAACTACAGTAAAGCATAAGCCAGATAAGGCAGTTGAAGCACTTGCAATGATACTAGATTGCGGGATTTTAACAGCAGACAAACACTTTGAAGGAAATAAACACAAAATCAATATAAACAATTTGTTAGCAAGGATTAAAAAGTGAAGTTACAGTCCGAACTTGCATCGCGAGATGCAGAAGTTGCAAGAAATTGCAACTCGCCGTTTTTAGAAAGATATTTAAATGGGAAGGTTAATGTATTAGTGGATTTAGATTTATTATTTTTCGAATGGCGTACCTCAGAAGATATAGCCTATAAACAAAATCTAGATCATATGGATTATGATACGGATTATTTCTAAACAATAACGGTAATTAAGTAACAGAAACGAGCGTAATGCCTTGTCGTCTGAATGGCGACGTGCATGAATGGTTTAATGAGGTGGTCACTGTCCCTAGTCAGCACCTTCTGAACTTACTGACCGGTGAACATGCCGGTGACGCCTCGTGGGAAGCGGAGACCTTGTGGACCTTTACTGCAACTTGTTGTTGTACCTTGAAGGATGGTGCATAGCATAGGTAGGAGCGTCGATGTCTAACTTAGGTGAAGACGGAGCGACCGTGTAATACTACCCATCATTCTTGGAGATGCTAACTCGTAAGAGGACACCAGCAGGCGGGCAGTTTGGCTGGGGCGGCACCCTGCAGAAAAGATATCT
>CAYPUL010000087.1:0-2208 GCA_964413975.1 Candidatus Woesearchaeota archaeon | reverse complement strand
CGCTGGAAGAAAAAAGGACAAATGAGATGGAAATGGCAACGAAAACGCCTCAAAAAAGAAAAAAGAAAACGAAGACTCCATAGAGAGCGCTCTGTATAGAGATACAAACTTCTAAACACAAATCTTTATAAAAAGATTACCACAGAAAGAACAATGGAGACAAATATATGGACCGAAAAATATCGTCCCTCAAATTTCGAAGACATGGTCGGTCAGCAAGAGATTATAAAAAGAGTAAAATCATTGGTACAGGCACTAAACATCCCGCACCTTCTCTTCGCAGGTCCTCCGGGAACTGGAAAATCAACACTCGCACTTATAACAGTAAAAGAACTATTTGGTAATCGATGGCGAGAAAACTATCTAGAATTAAACGCATCAGACGAACGCGGCATTGATGTAGTAAGACAGAAAGTAAAAGATTTCGCACGAACAAAAGCAATCGAAAGTATTCCATTCAAAGTAATCTTCCTCGATGAAGCTGATGCGCTAACAAAAGAAGCGCAGCAAGCATTACGAAGAACAATGGAAAACTATGCAACAACCTGCCGCTTCGTCCTATCCTGTAACTACTCATCACGAATTATAGACCCAATCCAATCGCGCTGTGTCATCTTCCGATTCAAACTGCTCGAAAAAAAAGATATCATGCGGGTCATAAAAAGAATAGCGGATCGAGAAAGACTGAACATAGCAGAAGACACCTACGAGATACTCTACGAACTATCAGAAGGTGATTGTCGAAGGGCCATTAATCTAATCCAAGCATCAGCTTCGATCTCACCAGAGGTCAACGCAGAAATGATCCGCATGATCTCCGCAAGCACAAAACCAGCAGACATTCGAGTCGTCCTAGACTACGCGCTAGCAGGTGATTTTACAAACGCGAGGGACAAACTGCTAGAGGTAATGCTCAGAGAAAGTGTCTCAGGAACTGAAATAATAAAAGCAATCCAGAAAGAAATCTGGAATCTCTCGATCGAACCAGATGTAAAAGTAAAACTAACTGAAAAAACCGGCGAGATCGAATTTCGCATGATCGAGGGTTCAGATGAATTCATCCAGTTACAAGCACTCCTGGCATCATTTGTCCTAGCAGGCCAAGGAAAATAGCAACATGATACTAACTGAAAAATATCGTGCAAAAAAATATGAGGAAATTCTAGGTCAAGAGAAAGCAATCGAAGAAGTAAAACTATTCCTCGGACAATTCCCAAAAAAAAGAGCTCTCCTAATTCATGGTCATGCAGGAACCGGTAAAACCTCTCTCGCAATTGCAGCAGCGAAAGAAAATAACGCAGAGATATTCGAATTAAACGCATCAGATCTACGAAACAGACAAAAACTAGAGCAGATTCTAAAACCTGCAACTGAACAACAAGGGCTCTTCAAAAAACAAAAGATAATCCTCATGGACGAGGTAGATGGCGTCACAGGAACAGAAATCGGTGGCATCCCAGAACTAGTGCAACTAATAAGAACAACGCGCCACCCGATAATAATGACCTGTAATGATGCCTGGCAATCGAAACTCTCACCAGTCCGTGCAGAATCAAAACTCATAGAAACAAAACAACTCGACCTAGGTACAATCATCACAGTACTCGTACGAATCGCTGAAAAAGAGAACATCAACAAACCACCACAGTTCCTAAAACAGATAGCCATAAAAGCGCAAGGAGACCTCAGAGCAGCAATCAATGATTTATCATCATACGCACACACCGACGATCTCACAGTAAATAGCGATGAAAAAAGAGATGTCAACGAAAACATCTTCAATCTCCTCAGACGACTTTTCAAAGAAAGAAAAGATTTCCTAGAGCTATTTGAAAATACAACACTATCGCTTGATGAAATCTTTCTCTGGATAGAAGAAAACATACCAAAAGAGTACAAAAATGAAGCACTCCTCAAAGCATACACCGCACTAAGTAACGCAGACCTCTTTCGCGGAAGAATATACAAAAATCAATCCTGGAGATTTCTCATATACCAAAACATATTCCAAAGTGCAGGCATCTCCTACGCAAAACAATCGTCAACAATAGGCTTCACAAAATACGAGCGTCCAAAAAGAGTAGTAAAAATCTGGCTTGCAAATCAAAAAATAGCAAGGAAAAAAACAATCGCAAAAAAATATGCCTCTCGTGCACACTGTTCCACAAATCGAGTCCTCAGAGACTTCCAACTTCTAAAAAATATTCT
>CAYPUL010000086.1:0-2214 GCA_964413975.1 Candidatus Woesearchaeota archaeon | reverse complement strand
TTAGACGGGGAGGTAATTAATTCTACTTTTAGTGATCGGGTAAAGAAAGATACGCCGAGACAGTTTATTGAATGTTATATTGCTGAGCAGAATATGATTGGTATGGCACTTGGTCTGTCAAAAAAAGGATTTCGTGTTTTTGCCTCGACTTTCGGTGCGTTCTTGATGCGTGCTGGTGATCAGTTGCGGATGAGTGCGCTGTCTGAGGGGAATTTTGTTGCTTGCGGGTCGCACGGTGGTGTTTCGGTGGGTGCTGATGGTGCTTCACAAATGGGTCTAGAAGATATTGCTCTCTTTCGTACATTGCCGCAGAGTGTTGTTCTTTACCCGAGTGACGCTGTCTCAACAACCAAATTGGTTTCGCTTGCGGTTCATATGAATGGTATTGTTTATATAAGAACAACGCGACCATCTCTACCTGTTATTTATAAAGAGAGTGAAGATTTTTCAGTTGGGGATTTTAAGATAATTTGGCAATCAAGAAAAGACCGTGTTGTCCTTGTTGGCGCTGGGATAACCTTGCATGAGGCGCTTGCAGCATATCATATCTTAAGGCAAGCTGGTATTTTTTGTGCTGTTGTTGATTTGTATTGTGTCAAGCCATTTAATGCTAAACGATTTCTTCAGTTTGTGCAAGATCATGGAAAAAAGGTTGTTGTTGCGGAAGATCATTATAGTGCTGGGGGTATAGGTGAAATGGTTTCATGTATTGTTGCTGGGAAGGATATTATGATTGAAAGACTTTCTATTCAAGAGATACCACATTCTGGGAAGAGTGAAGAACTTTTGAAACAGTATGGTATTGATCGCGGGGCGATTGTTGAGCGTGTAAGGAAGTTGATTCGTGAGTAAGACCGCCACGCTCAGGCATGATATTGAGAGGCAGCGCGTAGTGAAGAACTGAGTCTTTTCTTAATAGATCCCTTCTGTATAATGCTTCTGCTGCCTCAGTTAGGTTTTCAAAGCCAATACCTATGCCTCTCTGTGCTGCTGCTATTCTCTTTCTTAACTCGTCTGCAGCTTTCCGTGTGTCTTCTGTTGGATTATAAGGACGTCTTTTTGTGTGGAAGCCTGGAGGTAGTTCTTCTTGTTGTGCTGTGGATTGATAATTATTTTCCATTTTGTTACACTATCAAGAAAGAATGGTTTTTAAAGATTGTTATTCTTCTTTCAGACAACAGAACAATAAAGTATGAGCGGGGATGCCGGAGTGGTCAAACGGGCGGGTCTCAAGAACCCGTAGCTCAGTGCTTTCGAAGGTTCGAATCCTTCTCCCCGCATCTTATTATAGTATAATACGGTGTTCATTAAATACCTTGAGAAATTCGATAAAATTATTCCGGATTCATCAAAAATTTATTAATATAAAACATGATTTTCTCTTTATACGCAGAATTAATAGAAACTTCTTCGCCGTAACTTGTCGGCTTGCTTAACAAAATTCCTTCTTTCTTCAATTCTTTCGCCATGCCCTTCACTCTTCCTCTTATTTCTGGAGGAAAACCTTTTGGTAGACTGTCAATAGACGTGTGGCTATGATGAAACTTGCCCATACGAGTCATTTTATGTAGTATCTTTCCCTTTATCTCTTCGTCACTCCACATTAGTACTTACCTCTTTTGGATATGTCTATATTAATAGACCTTGAGTAGTTAATCTTATATACTTTACGTTTATGTTTGTCCTATGGAAAGATCATTGCTAATAAAATTTTTAGGGGAGAACCCTGTCCTTAAGATAGTTGACTTTCTCATTGAGAACAAAGGAATGGACATGAGCAAGAAGGATATAATCAAGGGCGCAGGAATATCAAAAGCAACTCTCTTCAATTACTGGGGGCAGATAGAAGAGCAAGGCATTGTAACAGTAACGAGAAAATTTGGAAAAACAAAACTTTACACCCTTAATTCAAAAAATCTAGTGGTGAAAAAACTCTTAGAGCTTGAAAGCCTGTTTATATCAAAGGCGATAGATAATCTTCGAGCAATAGAGGTCTCGACATAAAAAGAGCTAGCGATTCCTCCAGAGAGAAAAGGAATTATAGGAGAGAGAATTTCTTCTGCTAATTTCCCCCAGTAAAGAAAAACAAAATAATGTTCGGATTCGACATCTGTTTTTTATCAATACATTTAACCTCGTCTCCAAGAAGTCTATATCCCGAATAGCAATTAGGGTATAGATGAATTGGAGTAACCAAACAGAAAGATATATAAA
>CAYPUL010000085.1:0-2228 GCA_964413975.1 Candidatus Woesearchaeota archaeon | reverse complement strand
CTCCCGCTCACATTATACGTCGCCCCGCTCGTCAATGTCCCATTATTTGAATTCCCGCTCCACACCGCGTTCCCTTTATTCCTTCTCACTAAAACAATGTCATTCTCCACATCCACGTCATAAATTTTTCCAGAGTAAGGCACTTTCGTAATGCTCTTTACATTCACCTCGCGCCCCGCAGCATCCAGGAAATTCACTGCCCTGCCTTCCTGCACGTCTCGATAAACATCCGTAACAGGTCGCAAAGCAAAGTTTTTATAGCGTAATTCCGTACGTAAGGGCATGGCAGAAATATCTATTACAATACCTGACGAATTGAAAACACAAGCAGAAGAATCAAACATAGACCTGTCTAAACTGCTGGTACGATTGGTAAAGCGAGAGCTCGTAAAGCAGCTCATATTGAGAAGACTCAATTCCAAAGAGGAGCAGGAGCTTACTGAATGGTCTGTTGAACTCGGCAGAAGGGCAAAGAAAGACAGATTCAAAAGACTGCTCAAAGAGGTATCTCCGAAAGTAAGAGAAGAGTTATTGAAAGCTATGCCTCCTGAAAAAAGAGGAGAATATGAATAACCAATGATGAAAGTAGTGTTAGACAATAACATACTGTTTTCACTTATGAATCCTCGTTCTACTGCAGCATATATATTCTCGTCAATAAGGGCAGAATTCCTCGCACCAGAATTTATAAAAGAAGAATTAGAAAAACATAAAGAAGAATGCCTTCTGAAATCGCTGATTTCAGATGAGCAGTTTGAGATGAGACAGAAAGAAATTGAAGAGTCAATAATGTTCTTTGGTGCTTTCGAATATGAGGAATTTCTCACGAAAGCTAAAGCAGAAATAGCTGATCCTGACGATAGCGATTTTCTTGCATTGGCATTAGCAATAAATGCTTCAATTTGGTCCAACGATCCACACTTGAAGGAACAACCGCTGGTTAATGTATTTACAACTTCTGAATTGGTTAAACTCTTTTTAGCAGGCAAAATCTGAGTCGAGGCATAAACCCTGTGCTCCTCGTTTGCTTCCGGAGAGGTGAACAAACCGAAAGAGTTATATATCTTTCCCCCATCTCTTGTTGTATGAGAATCGAAATCAATGAGTACATTGTCGCAGACAGTGAGATTTGCCATGGACAACCAACGTTCAAAGACACACGCATCATGGTCTGGCAGGTTCTTGAACTGCTCGGCGCAGGCGTTACTGTAGAAGAAATCCTGCGAGACTACTTCCCTGATCTTACTAAAACAGCTATCCTCGCAGCAGTACTGTATACCTCTACCATTGTTCAAGATGAGCGGTACCTCGCATTTAAGACAGAAGCCTAAACTGCTCTGCGACGCAAATATACCATATTTAGTAGTGAAATTGCTCGAAAAAGAGGGATTTGATGTTACACGTCCTTCAAAGTGGCAGTCTGATGAGGAAATCGCATCGCGAGCAAAATCAGAAGGCAGAGTCATTGTAACATTTGATAAGGACTTTGGTAATGCATTAGCGTTTCCCCCAGAAGAATATTCAGGAATCGTGTTCATACGAATACACCCTCCTTTAGTAAGCTCTGTATTCTCAGCATTGATAAATCTCTTCGCAACAATAGACTCATCTAATTTCAAAGGCAAATTATTCACGCTCTCTCTATCAAGATTCCGTATGTTTTCAAGAAGAGTTTGATTTTCAAGAGAGGCATAAACCCTATGCTCCTCACTCACCCGCATTTCCGTGCCATCTTCAAGCACAATCTCATACATCTCGCCGCTGCTGTCAAAGCTCTGCCTCTCATAAGGAGTCTGCCACTCTCTCTCACCGGTCTTCCTATTCAAAGTCGCTACTCTTTCTACTTCTTCTAACTCATCAAAGTGCTTCCATTGTTCTTTATAGCATCTCTTTCCAGCATCATTCTCATTATCAGAAAGCGCAGAGGCGCTGCGGCTGGGATTCGAACCCAGAGTTCTTTCTGGTGAAAGATACTGTTTTTCAGACAGCTCCCTTACCGTTCGGGGCACCGCAGCTAATGCCTCTGCACCATGATCATCAACAATAGAAAAGTTTATATAGCTGTTGTTACTCGTAGAAGTAACTTTCTGGTGAAAGACCTTTTCCTTCGGGGCTCTGACAAAAGCCCTTTCTTCTTTATTTGTATTCTTGCTAAAATCAGTATCCTCGCAATAAACTCCTTCATCGCCGCAATCAACGATAGCGCAACTCACTTCCTTTAAAGCCAA
>CAYPUL010000084.1:0-2314 GCA_964413975.1 Candidatus Woesearchaeota archaeon | reverse complement strand
CAAAACAATAAAAAACTATATCCTCCATTGATATAAAATTTATAAACCTGATACTGTATCTGCTCTCATGGAGGAAACAAAAAAAGAGGGTGAACTCTCGCTCACAAATGTACCAGGCATTGGTCCAGGCATTGCCGCGAAACTAGAAGCCGCGGGAGTCTATGATCTTATGGGGCTCGCAGTTATGAGTCCAGCAATCCTCGCTGACACTGCAGGAGTCGGTGAAGGAATCGCACGAAAAGCAATCCAAGCCGCACGCGAAATGCTCAACCTCGGTTTCATCGACGGCGTAGAATTTGCAAAAAAACGAGAAGATATTGGTTACATAAAAACAGGCTCAGAAAACCTTGACAACCTACTTGGAGGTAAGGGAATCGAAACAAAAGCAATAACAGAAGCATATGGAGCATTTGGATGTGGAAAAACACAACTAGCTCTTACCCTATCCGTAAATGTCCAACTCCCCAAAGACAAAGGCGGCGCAGAGGGTAAAGCAGTCTACATTGACACAGAAGGAACATTCCGCCCTGACAGAATAAAACAAATCGCAGAAAAGATCAACGCAAACGCTGAGCGCGTACTGAAAAATATCCTAGTCGCACGAGCATTCAACTCAGATCATCAAATCTTGCTCCTAGACAAAATAACAGAAATGATAAGAAATAATGAACCGATCAAACTCGTTATTATTGATTCGCTCACCGCACATTTCCGCGCAGAATTCTCCGGCAGAGGTCAACTCGCAGACAGACAACAAAAACTCAACCGCTATCTTCACAACCTCATGAGAGCTGCGGAACAACATAATCTAGCCATTTTTATCACGAACCAGGTCATGGCAAATCCAGCAATCCTCTTCGGCGATCCAACAATAGCAGTCGGCGGGAATATTGTTGCACACAACTCAACATTTAGGCTCTATCTCCGGAGAGGAAAAAGTGGCTCGCGTGTTGCAAAACTAATCGATTCCCCAAATCTACCAGACAACGAAGCTCAATTCTTCCTCACCGAAGCAGGCATCCGCGATGAAGAAGACTAATCTTTTAAACACCAAAAGTCTCGAAGGAGCATGAACGATTCCCTAGCTCACTGGATCAACCCGCAAAATCTAAAAACAAAAGCAATCGAACAACAAAACACCATATTCACAATCGCAAAGCCATTTAAGCATCTGCAAATAAAAAACTTTCTCATCGAAGAAAAGGCAATCACGCTCCAAGAAGCACTTCAAGAGATGCACTTCGAACAAAAAGAATCAGATCTCTTCAAATTCTCACAAACACAAGACTTCGAAACAATAAATAACAAAATACTAAAATCCCTCCAGCAACTCTTCCGCGAAAAAGAATTCATTGCCTACATAGAGAAAATAAGTGCAATCTCCATCACGAAAAACAGAATCGACATGGCTGGAACATGCTACCAATCAACCGACTTCCTACTTCCGCACAACGACAACGTAGGAACACGGAAGATAGCCTTTATGTTATATCTATCTGAAACCTTCTCTCAAAACGATGGGGGAGCGCTAATCTTCTACAACACAAAAAACAAACACCCAACAACACCCGCACAATCCTATATCCCCGAACAGAACTCCTTTATCATCTTCGAAGTTTCTCCTGCCTCGTTCCATGAAGTCGAAGAAAATCTCTCACAAAAAAAGCGATATACCATAGGAGGCTGGTTCCACACATGAACGCCGTCTCACAAATAAACCAAGAATACAAAAAACAAATAACGCAAGCAGAAATGAGAAAAGTATTTATCGACACAACACCAAATAAAATCAGCATTCCAAACATTCTCCAAAAAAAGATATACGAAAAGCTCGAACAGAGTCTCCAATCACAACCATCAGAAAAAACAAAAATCCCGGACAGACATTCATTCGCGACGCTGCAAGCAACAAAAGAAACAATACAACTCCTTCAATCAGATGAATTTCTAGATCTCCTAGAACACTGTACAGGAAAGCGTATCACGAACATTGCACTAACGATCAGAAAGTACAATCATCGCGATTATATTCTACTAGACAACGATAAAAACAATCAAGAAAGAACAGAATTCTTCCTAGTTATCTCCCCTAAAAGCTGGCAAAGCATATGGGGCGGCAATAAAATCTACCGCGACACAAATGGAAAAGCAATAATCTTCATCCCAACACCAAACACGCTAAACATCATTCAAAAACCCCCACATAACAATTCATTCATACAATACATCAATCACCTTGCCACAGATCAATCAATCATCTACATTGAAGGAACATTTATCTAAATATAACAAAAGACTGAAGTATTTACCCAAA
>CAYPUL010000083.1:0-2330 GCA_964413975.1 Candidatus Woesearchaeota archaeon | reverse complement strand
TCGGCTTGGTGGGCTATTACCCCGCCAACAACCTAATCAGCCGCAGCCCCATCCTCGCGAAGTTTCAGTGATGTGACATTCCAGTGCACGTCACCTATCGGTTCTTAACCTCAGTTTCCCGAGGGTATCACCGCCGTGAGGGCAGGTTAGCTACGTGTTAGTGAGCAGTTCGCCCCTCTTTCGAGAAGACTTGCATGTCTCAGTGCAAACCAGATAGCAGCAGCCCCCAGCAGGATCAACTGGATTTCTACAAGCTTTCTTTAGAAAAGAAACCTTCTAGGACTTCAAAGAAACTACAATAGTCTCAGAGAAGATTGATTGCTGGAAACAGCTGTACACTCTAGACCTCTCATTTATTGAATAGGAAGAATAATTACTACACTCATGCATACATCATACCCTAATATGCTCTTCGTGGGATATGCTCGGTTTCCCGACGGTAAACATTAAGGCACTCATCACAGTTACCATCTTCAGCAAATCTATTGCTAGGTTATTTATAAACTTTTTGGTAGAGTGTCGACGAAAATGATATGATGTAATAGCTATAATGAATAAGAATAAATCTTTTAATATTGGTCTTTTTTGAGATAAAATGGGAACTAGTTTTGGTAAGAAACGAGCGGCTCGGATGATTCTTGAATCTGACTGTCTTGATGAACGTGTTGCAGGTATCTTAAATGCTACAAAAGGAATTGTTAGTGATTCGCTTGATGGAGGAAGATTTACCTCTATTGCTTTTTCAGATACTTTCTTTGAAGGAGATCTCTCGAATCAGATTATGAAAAGATATAGTTTTGGTATTGTAAAGCAAACGCATCCTTTGAAGATTAGGCGAGTAGAGCCTAGCAAGATTTATCATGAAGTATATTGAGAGTTTTAATTATCTTCATATCAAATCAAGGGGTTTGGAAGCCTACCCTGGTGGTTTAATTCTTTCTCCACATGAGATTCATGATCGACACTATCAATTGGGTGAGAAATTTCCTGATCTTGACATGGTTACCATACAACTTTTTTCTATCAAGAATACATTTGTCAGAGATATATATGATTTCTTCAATACACATATTCGGACGAGTGATGTGAGACCACTCGCGATTTATGACTGGAAGGGTTTATTGCCTCTTTAGAATTCTTTACAGTCCTAGAAACGAATATCGACTCTTTTTTCTGCTGCACCGAGTATCTTTTCCAACATTGATGGATAGGAGATGTCAGCGAAGGCTGCTGCTTTTGCGAGATGGCCGTCATGTACCCAACCAGGATTAGGATTTACTTCGATAAGGTATGGTTTTCCATGCTCATCGAGGCGCCAATCGATGCGTGCGTAGTCTCTACATTCAAGCTGTGTGAAGAGTTTCTGTGAGTCTCTCACGATTATTTCTCGCGTTTCAGGATCAAGCGCTGCTTTGTGTGTTTTTATATTCCAGTAGGGAGAGTTTTTATTCCACTTTGCTTCATAACCGCAGATTCTTGGTAACTCTGGATGGTCTTTAAGACAGGTGTAATCATCACTTGTTATCGGTAAGATTGTGAAATCATCGGCATTTCCTATAATACCAATTGTTAGATCATCTCCATTTAGAAATCCCTGGATGAGAACCTGTCCGTCATACGTTGCTCTTAGCAGTTCGAATGCGTTTGCTAATTCTTCTTGTGTATTGGCAACGCTCTTAGCGGTAATACCTTTTCCACCATCGCCATAATTCGGTTTGACGATGACCGGGAACTTCGTTATTTGTTGGAGCTGGGCGTGTTGTGAGTTCTTTATAATCTTTGTTGCGGGAACAGTGATACAAAGCTTCTGCGCTTCTTCAGCGACGCGAGCTTTATCATAACAGAGAATCATACAAGAAGCTCCTGCACCGGTGTAAGGAATATTAAGCTTTTCTAAAATCTCTGGGATGTCCTTCTCTCGTCTTGGATCATTCTCAAAACCCTCATCGCAGAGATTTAATGCATAGTTGATCTTTCCTTTCTGAGATGCTCTTTCTAGTTCTTGAACTAGGGAATCGTGATTGTTAAAATATTGAAACGAATATCCGCTGAGTGTGGCAAGTGCATCTTCTAGTTTTCGGATATCCACGAAATCTGCCTCAGAAAATTTTCCGCTTGGTTTTACAGCATCTGTTTTTCTGGGATCTCCTAGTATAACGCCAATATTTTTCTGTGCCATGTTACTTTGGTGGTTGTAGGGTATCCCAGTTTTCTACAAAATCTTGGATTGCTGGCGGTTGTGTCGGAAGGTTGTGCTTTTCGATGTAGGTTTTTGTTAGTAGGTAAAAGATCATACCTAGGCTTTTTGCGCTCTTGTTGTTTCCTGGAGT
>CAYPUL010000082.1:0-2388 GCA_964413975.1 Candidatus Woesearchaeota archaeon | reverse complement strand
AAGTCTTGACGAAGGCGGAAAAGAAAAGCCCAGTAGAGATTTCTCTCATACTGGGAGAGGGGAGTATAGCGGGGACGTGCGGGGCTCGCTCACCCCATAGAGCAACGAAGCAGATCCCACTCTTGTAGGTGTTGCGGCTCGCAACGGATGGAGCACATATTGGGGACTGCTGTAGTGTTGTCTTCTGGCATGGGCAGTGGTTGCCCGAATGCCTGTTCTGGTACGTGGAGGGCTTGGGCTGGGAGTTGGATTAACTCCTTGCCCAGAAATGCGAAAGCCGCCAAAGGCATGTTGACCTATGACGGCTTGTTATTCTCGAGGGGGTATACTATCACTGGTTGTCTGTCTGAACCAAAAGAGCTATGATTCTATTGCTGTCTACAATCTCAGCACGGCGGTGCTGAGCCATCATCTCTTCTCTTAACGTCTCTAACCGTATTCGATGGATTATTAATTTCTCGCGTGTCATCTTACGTTTTGACCGCAGGCCAACTACTTTTCTTAGCCCTGCTCTCTGCGCTTCAGACAAAGTCATTCTTGCTCCTCCTTCCCCCCCGAGAGAGTCAGCGCGTAGCTTTCACTCCGCGCTCGCTCTCACGGACGAGAAAAGGAGCACCCCCAAGCGCTTGCTTTATCAAGTATACCATTATATTATCAATATTGTCAAGTCTTAACGCTGTAACCCCTCACACCCCCATCAAAATGGCTTATATATGCAACGAGTTTTGACGCAATTCTTGTGCTCAATTTACAAAAAACCCTTAGATAAGCCAAAACTCTGTTTTGGAGTGTGAGGGGTTACTTAACGCTGTAAGAGTTCACAATCCTGAAATGTCCAGTTTGCTCAATCGCATATATAAGCCATTTTTTAAGGATGGGGGTTAGTGCTGGGCTATGATAGGTAAGCGATTTTTTGCTCGTCATTTCTGAGTTGTGAACTCTTCCTTAACGCTAACTATCTCAATTATAATGGCTTACCTCTGCGCCTATCTTTATCCCCTATCTGCCGCTGTATACGGAGTTTCTCGCAATGCAGTACTGTTCCAAAACCTGCTAACTATTTCACGCCCTAACCTTCCCTCGAAAACCACTCCCTTTTCTTTAAAATCTCTCTTCTGAAATAAATATACGGCGGTTCATAATTTGACTTCTCAGGCAGCATCTCAATAGCTCGATTTATCTCTTCCAACGCCTTCCCATATTCCCATTTATTAAAATAGCTCTGCGCCATCAAATAACTAGATCGATGGTCTTTTGTCTTAATAGTTACCAGTATCCTAATTGCCTCTTCTGCCAACTCTTTGTATTTTTGCTGCCGCAGTATTTCTTTCAAAGGATCTATCTCAGCTTTTAGTTTTATGCTCGTTGACCATTTTACATAAAATTCTGCAACATCGACTTTTATATCCTCATCTGGTAAATTCATCTCCTCTAACTCTTTTGCAAACATGCCTCCTTCATTATATTTCGCTATATCTAGTAATGCGTAATATTGCATTAATAGCCGTAGTATATCAGGATGGTTTCCACTCTCCTGCCGGATGCTTTCCAAGATTTTTATTGCTCCAGGTATGTCACCCTTCTGGTCTTTAATAAATCTTGCATAGGCATAGTTATATAGTATTGAATACTGTTGTCTCCTTAATTGTTCCTTGATAAAGTCTTCCGCTTCTATGTAGTGTTTACCAGCCACATAATTGTTGAAGATAATTATCATATCTCTCTCTTCACTAGTATAACTCATTCGTTTTTCAATTGTGTAGTTCTCCGCAATTTTTTGTCTGATAAGTTTGGCCAAATCGACATGCTCTTGCATAAGCCTCTTTGTAAAAAACCTTATATCTTCATTTACGGTGAATTTTTCCATATTGTTCTGTATTACTCTCTCGGCGCACTGGAAACTTTCCAGTTTTGAAATCCTCTTCTCTACTTCAAGTAGTTCTATGCCTAAAATATCTGCCATTTGCCTTGTCATCAATGGAGAGTTAATTAACTCTAATAAAATTATTATTTGCAATTGAACTTCATCATTTTTTAGAACATTGAATATCTCTGCAAAGCTGAAATCCACCACTTTATTCGTGTCACCTGAGAGATTTTTTAACACTGCCTCTAGTACTCCGTTATACTCATAAACTTGTCCATAACAATGCTTAACTAATATAGGGATTCCTGCTGTCAGCTTATGCAATTCATCTTGCTGCGTATCTGTCAATTGCTCTTTTTTTGAATTTTTATAAGGCTCGTAAAGCCGTGCCATTAATTGTTTTGACTCCCTCCGATCCAACCCCTCTAACCTTAACTGGTGAAAGCCACATGGTATTTGCTCCCGAGAAGTTACTAATACCTTAAAGTAATCAGGTTTATTCCTAAGCGATTTTTTCACGT
>CAYPUL010000081.1:0-2441 GCA_964413975.1 Candidatus Woesearchaeota archaeon | reverse complement strand
TTTCAAATCTCCGAGATATGTATCTCCCAGAAAAAGGAGGTATTATCCCAACAGAAAGTGCGAACCACCACAAAAAGGTTGCAGAAGATTTATATCAAAGAGCGCTTCAAGAATCAAACACACACGAAAAACAGATCACAGCAATAGCACTCTCAAACGCCCCAGGTCTCTCACCCTGTCTTCGCATCGGTCTGGATTTAGCACAACAAAAGGCAGTTAAATTAAGTCTTCCAATAATCCCAGTAAATCACTGCGTCGCACATCTTGAAATCAGCAGAAGTGTTGGCGCCCATGATCCAGTATTACTTTATGCATCTGGTGCGAACACACAGATTATTGCCTATGCAGCAGGCAAGTACCGTGTTTTTGGCGAGACGCTTGATATTGGCATTGGTAATTTCATAGATAAATTCGCGAGGTATGTTGGTTTAGCGTTCCCAGGCGGACCAAAAATAGAAGAAGCAGCAAAAATAGGAAGATATCACGAGTTCCCCTATTCAATCAAAGGCATGGACGTCTCCTTCTCAGGCTTACAAACAAAACTTCAACAACTCTATGACCGAGGTGTTCCACTCAAAGATCTTGCATTTTCACTACAAGAAACAGCATTCGCAATGCTTGTTGAAGCAGCAGAGCGAGCCATGGCGCACACATCAAAAGACGAACTTGCGCTTGGCGGAGGCGTCGGCTGTAACGCGCGACTCCAAGAAATGTGTCAAATAATGTGCAAAGAACGCGGAGCAAGGTTCTTCTGCCCAGAAAAGTCACTACTTGTTGACAATGCGGCAATGATTGCTTTTACCGGAGAGATTATGTTTAACGTTGGTATAAAATACAATCCACATGAGGTTGACATCAAACCGCGAGAACGTACTGACGAAGTTCTTGTTAGTTGGAGATAACATTCTAACGCTGTAGATTCTTTATCACGTTTTTCACAAGGAAATCAAGCCCTCGTGGTATAGCCTTCGCAGCAATATAGGCGCTGCAATCTACATACCAAGGCATCTCGCTCATTCGACTAAGATAGATAAGCGCACCCATCTCGAGAGCAATCCCAGCAAAAAATCCTGCAGCAAAACAATTAGGATGATCAACAGCACCCTCGTGAGGCATCGTCCAATTCATGATGCGATTACCAAGACTATTTTTTCCGCTGTAGAGGTTTGTAAAACTAAGAAGATGGATTAGGCCGTCGCTAACACTCCGAACATATCCGCGTTTTTCTGTTGTGTGTTCATACATTTTTATTTCATAAAGAAGCCCTATAAATAGTTTTATATAATAAAACACAGTAAAAAGCAAATGCGGCGATCATACGAAAACATCAGAAACTCAGAACATCTTGAGACTATAAGAAAAGAATACCAGCAAAGAGTAGATAATCATACAAAAATAATGACGAAGCTTGAAAGAGAAAAATCTCCTGGATGGACCAAGGCATATGAAGCCTATGCCACAACCAGAGCCCATTTTATAGAACAAATAGCTGCAATCAATGCTCAACTTGAAGAATTAGCAAGAACATAATTTTTATAGTAATGTATCAATTTTCTTTTTTAGCACATCTTTAGGTAGCGCGCCTATCACTCGATCAACTTGTTCTCCATTCTTAAAGAAAATCATTGTTGGGATGCTCATTACCCGGAAGCGCTGTGCTAACTCATAATTTTTATCAACATCAACTTTTCCAAATCCTACCCTTCCCTTAAACTCGCTCGCAAGAGCTTCAAAAATTGGCTCGCTAATCTTACACGGTCCACACCACACAGCCCAAAAATCTACAACACAGATACCCTTCTTTACAAATGTGTCAAAGTTTTTCCCGTCGAGATCTGTCGTATATACCACCATAATCATTTTTAATTTGCGTCGTTAATAAACCTTATGGCTAACTACTATTCAGACAAAAGCCACTTCCAAACAGGTTCATAAAGCTTACGCTTTTCCGTAGGAAAATTCTAATTCGAATAATAAAGGTATTTAAGGAACAGATAATTCCTTACAACATGCCGTGGAATAAGTTAAATGAATATATCGACATATGGAAGAAGCCAGTTTTAGGAACCGAAGATCAAAAAGATGGCAAGCGATTTATGGCCTTATGTGTTGATCCAAAAAGTAAAAATCCCTTTAGGGGAATTGCGAGACAGGTAATCGAAAGACAAGGAAGCCCAGATGTTCCTGGATTCTTAGACAGAAGTAAACTTGTTATTGTGGAAAGCAAGGATCTGCTCTCATGGAGAGTTGTTGGTGATCTGATAATCAACAAACTAAATCAAATTATTAAAGAATTAAGCGAGAAAGGAAAAGAATTTATTGGTTTAGAAGACCCTGATATCTTAATAGATAAAAATAGTAAAGAACACGTTTATTTTACAATTCCTTTTAAATATACAGGAAAAGACTGGTATGATGTTTTTGTTGGTCATGCAGAGGGA
>CAYPUL010000080.1:0-2553 GCA_964413975.1 Candidatus Woesearchaeota archaeon | reverse complement strand
TGATTGGTATCATAAGTCACTAGCCTGCACACCACATTTCTGCTAACAGTAACTTTTTTAAACCATCCTTCCGCCTATACGCTATGTTAACACACAAAAGACTTAGAGAGAAAGGAAAGATATCACTGACGCGATATTTCCAGGAATTTAAATCAGGAGATAGCGTCGCAGTCGCTCGCGAGCTCAGTATTCCCCTTGGCTACTCAAAGCGTATTCAGGGGAGAACAGGGAAGGTTATAGAAAAGCGTGGTGCAGCGTACCATATTGAACTAAAAGATCTCAACAAATTAAAGCGCTATTTTATCAAACCAATTCACCTCAAAAGAATACAAACCATACAATGATCTTAGAAAAGAAACCACTCGCCATCACGGAAGTTAACGACCTTGTGAAAAATCTTGATGAACGGCAACAACTTAAAGAGTACCTTAAAACATTTATGAAGCTCTCCAAGCAAAAAGCAGAGGAGCTAAGAAAAAAACTAGAGGATCTCAATAACCATAAAATCAATGGAGAGCATATCGGCAAGATTATTGATACGCTTCCTGCAGAGCCAGAAGACCTTAATATGATTATAGCTGATGTAACATTATCCCTCGAAGAAACAACCCAGATTCTCGAAATAGTAAAAGAATACGAAAAATAAAACGGTAAAAGGAAGGTTTTTATACTGATTCCTGCTCGTAGTTTGTGTCCTTTTAAAAGGCACAGAGAATATGACGGAGAAGGAAGAATTCGTGATAATCCTAGACTATCTGCCCTATGGTTACCCGATGGAAGGGAAAGGGCTTCCCATAGCGCAAGCTATTGGTATTAAAACCTTTGCGCTCCTAGAACTCGTTCCTCGGAAAGCAATCGTTCTTGCAATAAAAGAAAAGGTATATATAGGGACAGAGAAGAGAGACAAGATATACTATATTGCCGGTCGTCTTCCTAGAGAAAAACTAACAGAGACGGCAAAGCTACAGTTGCAAGAGTTTATCGAGGGTGTTGTCGTAGAGCGCGAGAAGGAATTTATTGAATTCTTCAACAACGCACAGGCTATTAATACCCGTCTCCATCAAATAGAACTTCTTCCTGGCTTTGGGAAAAAGCATACCCACGAGCTGCTTGAAGCGAGAAAGGAGCATATCTTTAAATCATTTGAGGACATACGGGAAAGGGTAAAGAATATTGCTGATCCTCGGAAGGCTGTTGAGAAGCGCCTTATGGAAGAACTCCTTGAGAGGCAGCGATTTAATCTCTTTGTTAAATAATGGAAACCGAAAAAAAACAAAAATCACTAGAGAAAGAGAAGAAACTTTCACTGAAGGAAAAGACGCAGAAACAAGATAGGGTAGAGGAATCACTCTTACGAATCGCTGGGTACGATATCCCGGGTTCAAAGAATATATACGCGGGCATGACACGCATCAAAGGAGTGTCATGGAGTATTGCAAACATACTCTGCATAAAATTAAACCTTCCGTATAATAAAAAGATTTCTGAACTAACAAAAGAAGAGATTAAACGCATCGAAGAATTTCTTAAAAAAGCAACGATACCTCACTACCTAGCGAATCGTCGCACTGATCCTGAGACAGGTGAAACAAAGCACATCATTAGTACAGATCTTGATATGAAAAGGGATTTTGATATTCGTAGAATGAAGAAGATGAGGAGTTATCGCGGTCTTCGTCATAGTGCTAATCAACCTGTCCGCGGACAACGAACGCGCTCCCATTTTAGGAAGCGAGGCAAGGCAGTAGGTATAAAGAGGAAGAGAGTATGATACGGAAAAAGAAAAAGTATGAGCGACCAAAGAAACCATTCGAGAAAACGCGTATCGAAGAGGAGAACAAACTGAGACAACAATACGCGCTCAAAAACAAACGGGAGATATGGAAGACACTTGCACAAGTTAATTATCTTAGGGAGAGGGCAAAGGCGCTCGCGAAAGCACCGCTTGAAGAGCAAGAGATCTTCTTCAATAAACTACGAGCACGCGGGCTTAAAATAAACTCCACAGCAGATGTGCTTGGACTGAGGATAGAAGATCTCCTAAATCGCAGACTACCGACAGTTGTACACAAAAAAGGAATCGCGAATACTGTTAAGCACGCACGGCAGCTTGTTGTTCACAAGAAGATCGTTATTAATAATCGTATTATTAATGCGCCTAGTTATCTTGTCCCACTAGCAGAAGAAGATGCGATTATGCTAAAGATAAAAAAAGAAAGAGGAGTACAGGGAACAACAGAGGCCTCATAATGGAAACACAGCAAGAAAAACCTCAAGCTCAGGAGATAGAAACAATATCAGAAGAAGAACTGCGAGGGGAGTCAGAAAAGAAACTAAAGAAAAAAGAGGGGAAAACGGGGATTGCATACATCAGGAGTTCTTCTAACAATACAATCATTCATATCACTGATCTCGCAGGCAATACTATTTCACGCATTTCTGGCGGAATGGTAACGAAGCACTCACGACTGAAAGCAAATCCGACAATCGCAATGTTTACTGCCAAGCGCGCAGCTGAACGCGCCATTGATCTTGGTTTTACAAGACTATATG
>CAYPUL010000079.1:0-2631 GCA_964413975.1 Candidatus Woesearchaeota archaeon | reverse complement strand
TCGAGGTCTGAAGAACTCAAGGACCCTCTGGGTTTCAACCCAGAGTTCTTCAGATAATGCCTTAGCCTAGCAAATGCAAATACGAAGACATTTAAAGATTGGATACTTAATTTTATTGAATAACAATGGTATTTAGGCCTTTCCGACGGAAGAGAGCACAGCAAAATGGTTCACTGTGGGTTGTTCTAGGTGAGATCATTATCGGTGTGCTCACATATCTCGAAGTAATCTCGCCCAATTCCTCAACTTCAGGCTATGGTTTATCGATCTTTCTCGTTCTCCTCGGCTTAGTTTACCTATTCGACTCTTTGTAGCATGGAACGATTAACAAATAACAGCAGCTTACTTTTTGAGTTTGAGCATAGTCACATTCTTAATAAAGAGATTTCCTAAGCCTTCGCTATGTCAGGGATTTGCTAATCCCTGAGCACTGTCGAGAATCAGCAGATTCTCGAAGTCCCCACAGCAAGCTGATGGGGTATTACGCTCGGCTTCGAGACGGAAATCTCTAATTTCAAATTGGGCGCAGCAAGCTGCGGGGTATTAAACCCAATTTGAAATAAACAAAATACCTTCCTGGGATTTTTAGGGGCATTTGCTCTTACAGTCTTTTCGATTAATGCACTACCTATTTCGATTAAAATCGTTTCCATTCCAATAATTGTCTTGGCAGCTATGATTTTGCTAATTCATTCGAGTAGGGAGCGCGAATCTCTTGTGGAACGACTAAAAAGATCAGAAACATTGAGCTAAATGTATAAGTCCCAACCATCGATTCTCTCCCAAATTCAGATTTACTCCCGCTCTCTCACACGGCACAGGGTCTTGCCGAGATTGTAGGTTAGTTTTTCAACAAAGTTAACAGACCACGCCACCACAATATTTAAATAATCATATGGCTAAATAATTCATATGATAAGCAAAAGCATATTAAAAGAGTGTTTTGAAGAAGGATTCAAGAAAGAAGAGATTTATGAAGCATATAAAATCTTTTTTGGTACGTTGGTTTCTGAGTCCCGCCTCAAAATTATTAATTTCTTGCGGAAGGGTCGCAAGAATGTTTCCGAGGTTATGAACGAGTTGCAGATAGATCAGAGCGCGGTTTCCCATGATCTTGCGCGGCTTAAGCAGTGCGGGTTTGTTATAGTTACGATACAAGGCAAGTTTCGCTATTACGAACTGCATCATGAGACAATTAAACCGCTGATGGAATTGATTGACAAACATATGGCTAAGAACTGCATCCATATTCTTCGTGCTCTGAAAGGAGAAAAGAACCATGAGAGATGATACTACAGAGAATTTACTTAATTTTGTTACTTTGTTTAGTAAATTCTCTGTCTGGAGAATTAACAGAAGGGGTAACACGATTGAGTTAATTCTCCATAACAGGATACTTATTGCAGTGCTGGCCGTAGTAGCTTTTTTACTCTTAATTGGAGCGCTCGGTGGTTTCGGCGGCATGATGGGTGGGTACTGTCCGATGTGTGGTTTTGGTGGGGCGAGTATGATGCTCATCGGATTACTCTTTGGGGCATTGGTGCTTATAGCACTCGTTCTTTTCATTTTTTGGCTTATGCAACAGTTACAGCGGGGAGGAAAGAAAAAACATGGTTAAAGAACACCCGGATGGAATGTATGAATGTGAGTCGTGCCAACTGATATACAGTGAAAAAGGACAGGCAAAGACATGTGAAGTGTGGTGTGCAAAGCATCACTCATGTAATATGGAAATAACACGATATGCTCTTAACAAGAAGGAGGTAACATATGAAAAAAGTTAAGTTGACGATTGAAGGCATGCATTGTGCCAGTTGTGCGTCAAATATTGAGCGAAGCTTGAAGAAGGTTGAAGGTGTCGGGAATGTGTCGGTGAGCGTGATGACCAAGAAAAGCTTTGTCGAAGTTGATGATAAAGTATCTGATGATGCGCTCAAACAAGCAGTTGCCCGTGCAGGATATAAAATTATTAATATCGAGAGGAATTAATATGAACCATCGTGATTCTGCTCCAAGTGAAGATAAGGAACTTCTGCAGTGGAAACGTAAACTGATTGGCGCTTGTGTGTTTACAATACCTATAGCGTTTCTCATGTTTTCAGAACGACTCTTAGGAATGAGCTTCGTTGAAGAAGATCTCATGGTGCCACTCATCCTTATTCTCGGGTTCCCCGTCATGTTTATTTACGGCTGGGAAACTGTTCGCGGCGGGGCTCGCGGCTTTTATACTTTTTATTTCGGTATGGATTCTCTAATTGCGCTGGGAACAATCATTGCATATCTTTCAGGCATTTTTAGCCTATTTGGGTGGGTGCAGGATTATTCTGGCATTGCTGCAATGATTATGGCCATCTTCATCACCGGAAAATATATTGAAACGCGAGCCAGAGGGAGAGCAACGCAAGAGATCCGAAAGCTTCTAGAATTAGGGGCAAAAAAAGCACGTATTCTGAAAGGCAAAGAAGAAGTGGAGATTCAGATTAGTGAAGTCAAGGTAGGAGATGTAATGATTGTCAAACCTGGAGAAAAAATTCCGACTGATGGGGTTGTCTTAAAAGGAGCGAGTGCGGTTGATGAAAGCATGGTTACAGGTGAGAGCCTCCCTGTAGAAAAGAGCGTGAAGAGTCCTGT
>CAYPUL010000078.1:0-2703 GCA_964413975.1 Candidatus Woesearchaeota archaeon | reverse complement strand
GGTAAGTATAAAGCATCGTCGTGGGCGTTTCTGTAATTAGGTAAATTAAATAATGACAAAATAATCTTATCGACGATTAGGGCTATCAGATTTTTTCATAATTCTTAAAATGCCACAAACTTTCATATAATTGATACTCTTTCTCTCGACGATAAAAAATGACTAAAAAAGATTATCGTCTATGCTTTATACTTACTGCTACGCGAAAAAAGAAAAACCACATTACCCTCCCCAGAGACTTTAATCCCGTCTCAAAACTCTGATTTCTCGCTACCTGTCTCGTTTCTTACATAGTTTCGTAGCTTTCTAACACTTTCTTCTTCTTTCTTTTAACCTTTTCAGGAACATCCAGAAAATTGTCTTCGGAAACGATGCTTTCTCCTGTTTTCTCTTCGAGTTCCTTTCGCGCGTTACCTGCAACTTCTCCGCCTTGGCGGGCAGCAGTCGTGTTTTCTTCGATTCCTTGAACGTCTTTGGTTTTGGCAATGCGGGTTGTTGCAGCTTCTCCGAGCATGGTGAAAATAAGTTCGAGGTCATCCATGTGGTCTCTCAGATTTTCTCGCTTGAGTTTTTTCAATTTCTTATACTCCTCTACCGTCTTTCCAAATGTTGCTTTACTGATTTCATTCGTCAGGATTGCATATTCAACCTCTTCTTTTACTCCGCGATTCTTCCATTCGTCTGTTAGTTCTTGTCGTATAGCAATGCCTCGTAGTCGTTTTTCAATCCATTCTTTGGAATAGCCCTTCTGTTCATAGAGATTTTTCATGCGTTCTTGCGCCAATTCTGGATTCTCTATTTCTTGTACTCTTTCATATCCCACTTTCGCGAGCCAGCGTTTGAGAGGTTCTGCTTTTTTGGAGGGGATTGATTGGATAATTCTGAAGATGCCTTCAGTGTTTGCACAGTCTGTCTCATATTCTTTGCCATCTGAAGACTTTAATTTCAGTTGTCGACAAAATGTCGACAACTCAATCTCACTCGACTCTTTCTCTCTTATCTTTACCTTATACCAGTAATCTCGAGGGTTCACGCTGTCAGTCAAGGCTTCAATAATATCCACAACTGAAAAGAACCATTCATCATTTACGAGCTTTCTTCGAATTGCTTTACCTCTAAAAACAGCAATATGTGTTGATTCTTCCTCTTCTTTATCAGGCATGCTTTCTGATAGCGTGCGTTGTTTAAAATTGTTTGTCTTATTTATTGAGTGAATACTATGTTGTACAGAAAGTATACGAAAAATATAAATACCAGTGGCACTTAGAAGATATGCGATGTGAGAGCTATCAGCGCTTACCGACATTCGAGATAGACATGAAGTACTGCTCCTCGGCGGGTCCACTCGTAAGAAACTTACGGTTTCTTGCTGACAACTTCCCTTACAAATGTAATAATCGAGGGGAACTCGCTGCTTAAGGTTTATAGAGGTTGTTGAAGAAGTTTGTGGCATTTACAATTTCTATGTTTTCATAAGATTTTAATGCTAAAAGATGAGGGTCTCCTGAAATGATGCAGTCTGCATTTGACTCGCAGGCACACTCTAAAATCATATTATCATCTGAATCTTCTTTTATAATCTCAAGTTTCTTTTGTGGAATTACTATCTCTGCTATTTCCAGCACTTGTTTAGCTGCATTGGCTATCTGTTCCTTGGAGAAACCGAATTTTTCTCTTGAAATAACCTCTTCAAACTCTTTGATAATCTCCGGAGAAGTAATCACCTTTATCTTTCCAAGCTTTGCCAGTCGCAGAATCTCAAATTGCTTTCCCTGAACGATAGCTGCTGAAACAAGAACATTCGTATCAAGAACTACTCTTAACATGCTTCTCCTTTCTATGGAAAGCAATTTCACGTTCTACATCTTTCTCTCCAATCTTTCTTGCTGCAGCAGTCTTCCACAAGGACCCGAATACCTTTTCCAACTCTTTTGCGTCTTTTACCTTCTCTAAATTTTTAACTCTCTTTAAGATTATAGAATCGTCAGTGTCATAGATGATAAACTTTTCTCCTTCTTCGATCTCTTTTCTTTCACGAATATCCTGAGGTATTACTACTTGTCCTTTCGAGGTCATCTTGGTTATTTCTATATTCATCTTTATTCTCCTAATAAGAATAGTAAGACTGTTCTTATTTATAAATCTTCCTATCGACTATGAGGGTAAGCCATAAATTTTGTTGCAGAATGTTCTCACAATGGTCGTATTTTTCACTAGTTTCTATCGCAGGAGTGACGTCAGAATAAAAAATGTGCGTCATAGCGCGGGACATAAATAATTGAGCGCGGCTATTTATGTCCCGCGAATATACTAACAGAAAAACCTGCTCAATTATTTGAGTCTGTTATAACGGAGAACACAAATAATTGAACGCTGCCATTTGTGTTCCCCGAACATAGTGGTGGTTTCGTTGTTCAATTATTTCAGTCCACCACTATAGTATAGTTCGTGCAAGAAGACTTCTTCTCGTTCTTTGTTCGAAAGGGTTTCTTCCAAGACAAGAGTATATTTGCCTTCTGCTACTTTTTCGACTCCTCCCACACTGATTAATGGCTTGTAGAATACTTCGTTGAGCTTGGTCGCGAGCGTGTTCGAAAGGTTTTCAGGGGTCAGGTGATTAGTGTATGGAGTGAACCCCTGATAACGGACAGATAGTTAAGTTTATGCTTGATTACAATAATACAATGGAGGTACGAAGATGAA
>CAYPUL010000077.1:0-2740 GCA_964413975.1 Candidatus Woesearchaeota archaeon | reverse complement strand
CTAAATTACATATTTTCTCCTCAAAACTTTTCTTATCAGAGAAAAGTTTTGAGCGCTCCTTAAGGTAAGTTTCCCTGTCTATGTCTTGGGCTAGGTAGACGTCCAAGAGTCTTTGGATTTTCTCTGAAATAAGAGAAACCTTGTTTCTTAAATCATCAATCAATATTGATGATTCTTGTTCGGCTTTCTTTTCGTCCGCTTTCATCAAAAGGTCAAATTCTTTAGCCCAAGGGCTAGGCATTGCGTAGTTATTAAGAACTTCATCCACCTGCTCTAGCAAAGCTTCTTCTCTGATATAAAGTTCGTGGCATTCAATGACTTTGGATTTTCTAGTGCATCTGTAGTAAACATGACCTTTTTGCTTTTCTGCAGTTATCATCATTCCGCAAGTAGCACAGCGCAGGAGACCAGAAAAAGGTTTCGGCTTTATACTGACTTTGTTTGGATGACCTCTTTCCACCATCACTTTTTGCACTTTATCAAAAAGTTGTTTTTCAATGATGGGAGTATGCTTGCCCTCGTGAATTTCTCCACCATATCGAAAATGTCCATAATAAAATGGATTGGACAGAATATTTTTTACACAATCTTTATGAATATGATTACCATATATACTTCGGACATTTCTTTCAAAAAGAAAATTCGTTATATCTTCAAATCTTGAATTACCTTGCGAGTATAACTTGAAAGCCTCGCGGATTATTTTTGATTTCTTTCGATCAACGACGATTATTTTCTTTCTTACATCATTCAAATATCCGACGGGAGCGGTACTTGGAAACTCACCTCGTTTAACTTTAGCTCTCAAACCTCGCTTAGTGTTCTCACTTAAATCACGGATATATTGATTGGCCATTCCAAACTCTACGGACATCATTAAAACATTATCTGTAGAGTAGTAACTTTTCTCGTATGTTTGAATATGTTGGATAATGCCTTGCTGTAACATCCAACTAATCTGTCCACCATCTACAGGATTACGAGCGAGACGGTCTAACTTCCAACACACGATACCCTGCACTTCGCCTTTTTGAATTCTCTTGACCATCTCGTTAAAGACAATGCGACCGGGCATCTTCGCCGTCCGCTTTTCCACAAACTCATTGACAATTTCTAACCCCTCACTTTTAGCAAGCATATGAAGTTCGGCAAGTTGTGCCTCAATAGACATAACCTGCTTGTCTTCAACATCGGTGCTTTTGCGAGCGTAGAGAAAATATTTCATACCTTGTATTATATAACAGATGAAAATGGTATTTATAGATGAATCGGGCGATCTTGGTACAAAAGACCGCTACTTCATAATTGCTATGCTTGCGCCTCAAAGAAGCAAGCGCATCAGCAACTTTATGAAAAAATTCTGTGCTCGGCATAATCTCACCGAGATTAAAGGTAGTAGACTTCCAGTACCTCATAAGCAGGAGATTTTTAACAAACTTTGTAGCGCCAACGACTACACAGTTTCTTATATCGTTGCTGATAAGTGGAGCATCGATAACAAGAAGTTATTTGAAGATAAAAATCTTTGCTACAACTATCTCTTATCGTTTCTCGTCAAGAAAACAATCGAGAGCACACAAGAAGATATAACGATTCTGCTCGATAATCATTCGACTAAAGTGAAATCAATTAACTCCCTTGCTGACTATATTAGAATAAAAGCTTATACCCAATGGGGCTACAAACACAACTTGCATGTTCGATATACCGATTCGAAACATTCAAAAATAGTTCAGGCGGTGGATGTTATCGCGAATGCGATTTACGCAAACTATGTCTATAAAACAGGACACTTTTATCACATGCTTACAATAAGCGAATCTATTAAATTCCCCCATAGTAAATTCGGGCAGGATCCAGCTATCCCCACTAGGACATAATTCGCATTGACTTTACCGGCAATCACCTATATCATAGAAATTGACATCAATCCTGTACGGAGCTTATCGCAAGTAAATGACGTGTTCCGTCATCGAAGTACAGGTAGTCTAGAAAAGCCCTGCGGGGCTTTTCTGCTTTTAAGGGAGCTTCGCTGACACTTCTTTCAGCGAAGGACGTGTGCGCGAACGGGTGGGTGGGGACCAGTTATGTCCCTGTCAATCTCTCTACTGTGGATAATTTCTTTGGGTCAAATACTCTACGTTTTTTGAGAAGTGATACAGCAATACGAAGGATCTTTCTCCCTAGAATACAGAGGATGGTGTTATGGTGGAGACCTCGCGCTTTGTAACGGACGTAGATTGATTTCATCGGCTCTCTCTGAAAAGAACCGAAGGCAGCAAGAAACAAGGTTTCTCGAAGAGTTGGCGATCCTCTCTTGGAAATCTTGCCGTGATGTCCGGCTTTGCCACAAGACTTAAGAAAAACCATCACTTCGGATAACGGGAATGAAAATGCTCGGTATGATGAAGTGATGGAAGAACTGGAAATCAATTGGTTCTTCGCTCACCCATACCACTCCTGGGAGAGAGGAACGAACGAAAATACCAACGGTCTCATCCGCTGGTACTTCCCGAAAGGCACGGACTTTGGGAAAATAAAAGATGAGACCATCCAGGCCGTTGA
Organism: Candidatus Woesearchaeota archaeon; assembly: GCA_964413975.1. Taxonomy (GTDB): domain Archaea; phylum Nanobdellota; class Nanobdellia; order Pacearchaeales; family GW2011-AR1; genus UBA73. Next base: position 175 of record CAYPUL010000077.1, on the reverse strand, counting down.
GAATGCTTTAAACAACAGGCCTAGAAAACGGCTGGGATGGAGAACCCCATTAGAAGCTTTTAATGAAAGTGTTGCAATAACAGGTTGAATGTACCGTAGCAAAATTTGACAAGAGTTTGTACTTGTGCTAGCATTAAGGTTAGACACGGAAACACTTTGGAGGGCACATGCCAGA
>CAYPUL010000076.1:0-2815 GCA_964413975.1 Candidatus Woesearchaeota archaeon | reverse complement strand
GCAAGTTTTATCGTCATATTTGTAATAATGGTGAGATTGTTATTGAGCCCTGTGCTGAATTTAGACAGGAAGAGTGTCTTGGGGATAGCATTGATACAGGACAAGTAAAATTCTCTCAGGCTGCATGTCGTGTGAATCGCTGGCAGGATTGTACTGCGCAACGAGATCAGCGGGCTTGTTTGAATAAAGATAAGAGAGATTGTCGTTGGTTGGAAGGTATTGAATATATTTTGATGGGTAGTGTGTTAAGTGGATCTAGTATAGATGCAGCTTCACTTGGTGCTATACGTGAACGAGCAAAACAGGTTGTACAAGAGGCTGGGGGTATTAAGAATATTCCAAAGGGTGCGTGTGTGCCAAAGAATCCACCGGGATTGAGATTCTGGGAGGGGAATGAGGCAGCAGGTATTTGTAGCCAAGCAAATGCTATTTGTCCTGTGACTTATGAGAAAGGTTTGTTGGGAGATGATTGGAAATGTGTGAAGAATTGTTTTTGTTTAGACGCTGATACTGAGGCAAAACGTGCACAGCTTTGTATGGCGATGGGTGATTGTGGTCCTAATGTAAACTTCCTTGGACAGGCAGGATCTGGATTAGGATATAAGTCAACAAAACAGAAGATTGGTGGGAAGAAGGATAAGTAAAATGGCATTGATTCTTTATACAAAGCTGAAGAAGACCTAAAGAAAGGAAGAACGAAAAGGTTGTAAAATGTATTTTGTAGAGCTATCAATCAGAGCTCAAGATTTCTTAGAGAAATTAGATAAAGATATTAAAGAAAGAATTGAAAAAAGATTAAAGCTTGCCTTAATAGAATTAATGGGTGCAGTCCAGGTCCCTAATATCTACCAAAGCTATCGCTGAGCTATCGAAACTGATCGAAACCAAAAGGATTATATAGTTATTTTCTTGATAAACAATATGGAAAACGAAGAATTAATTATAAATAAATTGGATTTATTAAAACGAGAAATCGATTTTATAAAAGAACATATAGTAGATCTGACCTTAACCAAAGATGATATTGATTCTTTATACAAAGCTGAAGAAGACCTAAAGAAAGGAAGAACGAAAAGGTTGTAAAATGTATTTTGTAGAGCTATCAATCAGAGCTCAAGATTTCTTAGAGAAATTAGATAAAGATATTAAAAAAAGATTAAAAAAAGATTAAAAAATCTTGAAAATAATCCTGTTCCCAGTGATTCGAGATTCGTTGGCAGAGAGAATAATGAAATGATTTTTAGATATAGAATTGGTAAGTTTAGAGCGTTGTATAAAGTCAAAGAATCCCAAAAAAATAATATTAGTAACAAAGATTGATAAAAGGGATAAAGTTTATGATTAAATTAGATTTCTCATATAAGCTTATAATGCGGAGAAGCTAGTAAATATCTGCATTATTGAGGTTTACTTTCTACTAGGTTAGAATAGGAATGCTTAAATAATAAGGATTTGTTAAGTTTCTATGAAGATGAGTAGGAATAGAAGAAGGTTATCATTGGGGGTAGCAGCGTTTTGCTTAGGTGCAACTGCTTGTACAACGCCGCAACCTGTCTATGATAAACAAGGAAGATATATTGGATATACAAGAAAATTCGATGAAGGAAAAGCTTTGTCTCATTTTGGTGCGATTAATGGTGGTTTACTTGGTTTGTTTATGGAGGCAGTAGGGAATAAAGTTTCAGAGGATAACAGACGAGAAATAGAGCATGATTATAGAGAGAGAGTACAGGAACAGATTGATAACGTGGGCACAGGCAGCTCGCATTCGCATGACAGGGCTGTTCAACCTGGGAGAGTTGGACCAAGAGTTTTACCTATTGTACGGAGAGATGTTAATTATCATAATGATGGGCAGTTGAGTGAGAGTTACTTTGCGTGTCAGGATTGGGTAGATTCAAATTTAGATGGTCGTGTAGGATATGAAGAGTTTGTTGGTTTAAAGGATCGTTTCAGAGCTGATGAGCCGATAACATTTTTTTCGCGAGTCTTTAACAGAGATGGCAGGACAGTTTCATTTCGAGTTCTTCATGAAGGAAAAGATTCTTTTCCTGTGATTTCTATACCTGTAAAAGATCGTGATTATGTGATTACACGCAGGTTTGATCCGGGAGAACTTAAAAAGCCAGGGATTTATGAAGGTGTTTGGGAGATTGATGGTTTGGAAATTGGATATACGCGAATAGAGGTTGTTGATAATAACGCGAAGAGGGAGTAGTATTTATAAATACTAATGGTTTTGATATGCAATGCATGGCAGAGAGAGGAGATTATTTTTATTTTCAGTTGTAGGTTGTGAAATTCTTTTAGTTACGCTGAGTGTTGTGGCATTCGCGTTTTTGATGAATGGGATTGTTGGTGTTGATGCGCAGGGTATTGGTGGATCTGATCCTGTTTCTAGTAGGCTTACAACTCCTGAGCCTGCTTCGTTTGCAGATAGTTGGATAGATAAACCTCCTTCTACAACACAACCAGCTGCTCCTACACCTCCGCTTCCACCTATAACACAACTACCTCCTGGAGTAAACTTTGTAGAAACAAAAACTGTTTTTTTTGGAGGTGCAAAATATACGGCCCCTGTTTTTGATTATGGAGGTTCACATTATGCTAATTTGCCAGGGAAGGGGACTGTATTATTCAAAGATAGTGATTGGGTTGCGGCTGGTAGTGATGCTCCGAACCTTCCGGTGGGGGTGGTAGATAAAACTGGTGGAGCTGGTGGTGGGGCTGGTGATTTTCTTGGAGGATTGTTCAAGGGAAGTGCGTTTGGGACAACTGGCGCCGGGGGTGTAGTAAGTGCATTAACCAGTGGTTT
>CAYPUL010000075.1:0-2825 GCA_964413975.1 Candidatus Woesearchaeota archaeon | reverse complement strand
GGTGCAAGGCCTGTTAGAGTCCCGGCGGACACACCAATGATAAGAGCAAGGATTAATTCTAACACCTATGTTTGTTACCTCTTTTCATTCATCACTTTTTATCCCTTAACTTCTTCAGCTTCTCTTCAATAATCTTTCTTTGCTCCCTAAACCTCAATATCTCGCCTTTCCAATAATCTTGGGTTGTATCTTTCCTCCCAGGCTCACGTTCTAACTTGAACAAATGCTTCTGCTCCTGCCTTTTCAGCCCTTCAATTTTTCTTTCTAGCCTTTTTGCTCTTTTAGCCATTTCTCGTAAGATTCTAACTTATTGATTAAATATCCTAGTAGCTTTTCAGCTTCTTCAATCGGAAGAACATCTTTAGAAGAATTCTGCTCATCCTTAAGGTAGTTATATCTTCTGTAGGCGCTATCTGAGCCAGAAATCTTTTTTATCATCTTAACAAAGTCCTTATTACTCCACAGTTTGTTCTTCTTCAAGCAGTCAATAATATAAAACCCCCTTATTCTTAGTATCAAAGAATAGGCTACAGCATCTCCCACTTTACCTTCCCCAAGTTCCCCGCTTATTCCAATCAGCTCTTTATTCTCTTTTATTGAAAGCTTGGTTGTATCTATGTACTGCTTAACATTCTTCTTTGTAACTGTCGCATGCTCCAAAAGCTTCTCAACAAGTTCTCCATTCAGGATTGCCTTTGCTTCAACAATCATCGGCACATAAGGCATAACATTTTTCTCCAGCGAGCTTTCAAGCTCCCCTTTAGAAACAACAGTTATTTCATACTGCCCTCTCTTTATTCCCATATTAGTCCCTTCAGAGATAACTAGAACATCCACATCACTATCTAGTCTATCCTCCCCCCTGGCATAGCTACCAACCAGATAAATGCCATTAATTTCATTCAATTCAATCCTCTCGTCCAATATCTTAAGTATATCGCCCAATAAGTCAAGCGAATTGCTGGCTATCAGGCGCACTTCGGCCCTTTGGTTCAGCCATTCTCTTGGTAGTATAACCCCTGACGAATTTCCCACCTTTACTATAGGGCGAATAAGCGTAGTTTCCATAAGTTATAACATGTTATAACATTTATATATTTTTCGCTTTCACTTCCATTTGCGAATCATGCGTCTTCAGTTTACATATCCTTTAGTGATTTCATAATTATTCCTTTAGAAAAAAGCTTTACGACTTGGTGTCAGCTTCCCAGAGTCCTGTAAAGATCCCGGCGGACGCACCAATCAATAAAGCCAAGATTATCTTGAGGAGTATTTATCCTAGGAGATACTTTAATGAACGCGTGAAAGTTCTGGATAGCGCGTTATATAGACTAGCACAATAAAGTTTAAATAATGATTTGAAAATATAAGAGAATGAAAAGAGGCGTGATTGTTTTTAGTGTTTTTTTGATTGTTTTGAATTGTGTATCTGTTTTTGCGTTGCAAGGTGCTGATTTTGCAATTTATACAGGATCTGGGACATGGGATCATAGTATTACAGCATTTAAGAAGTTTTTAGAATGGAGGGGATTGACGTGGGAAGAGGTTTCTGCGTGGGATATTAACCATAATGATTTGCGACTATTGTATCAGGGTATTTTTATGCCAGGAGGATGGGCGTATAATTATAAGAAGTCTATTCATGATGTGGGCGATCAGAATATTCGGGATTTGGTTGCGAGTGGAGGGGCGTATATTGGTATGAGTGCTGGAGCGTATTATGCGTGTGATAATGTTCGATGGGAGGGGCAGGACTATCCTTATTTCTTGAATTTGTTTCATGGTGATTGTATTGGACCTATTGATGAGATCGCAGCTTGGCCGAATTATGTGATGACAACTATGTCGATAAATCAAACACACCCGGCTAATGTGTATGAGCCTTCGAGTGAGGATATCTTGTATTATGGAGAGCCATATTTTGTAGCATATCCTGGGCAGGAGATGCAGGTTTTTGCTTCTTGGAATGTTCCTGTAAATCCGAGTGCAGATAAAAAACCCGGGATTATAGGGTTTAATTATGGTTTGGGGAGAGTTTTGTTAGTAGGACCACATCCTGAGATTGAGGAGGATAGTGATAGAGATGGTACGAATTTTGGTGATGAATTGAACGATAATGGTTCTGATTGGCCGTTTTTGTGGACTGCTGTTGATTGGTTACTACAAAGGCCTATTACACAACCGCCTGAATTACCTGGAGGGGGACAACCTCCTGTTCAGGATAGTATTGCGCCTGTGATTCATTCATATAGTGATACGCCTGATCCGGTGATGCAAGGAGGTATTGTTACAATACGTACTAATGTAAGTGATAATGTTGGTGTTCAGTCTGTGCGTGTGAATATACTTGATGTGTTTTATTCAATGAGTTTAGAGCAAGGAGCTGGAAGACAGCTCTTTTTTGATGGTTTTGAGTCTGGAACAATTAGTGGATGGACAACGACAGCTGTATCTGGGGCATTGAAATGGACAGCAAATAGGACTAATCCTTATTTGGGGATTTATGTTGCACAATCTCAACCGAGATCAACGAATGAACCTGCGAGTGTGTTGGAACGAGGGATAAGTACTGTTGGATATAGTGGGATTACATTGAAGTATGCACGTAGACTTGTTGGGCTTGATGTTGCGGATGAGTTTAAAGCAAAATGGTTTGATGGGGCTACTTGGAATGTTCTGGAACAAACAGGTAGCGCAAGTGCTAATGATGCTTCTTATGTTCTTAAATCGTTTAGTTTACCTTTGAGTGCTAATAATAATGCTAACTTTGAGATTAAGTTTGAGTGTACTGCTGGTGCTGTTAGCGAGTTTTGTAGGGTTGATAA
>CAYPUL010000074.1:0-2916 GCA_964413975.1 Candidatus Woesearchaeota archaeon | reverse complement strand
CGTGAAGATATTTAATCACCTTTTGTTTAGGTTTACCCTTGACTTTAATCGCCTCGACAATGTAGTAATATCTTCTTTGTTTGTTCCTACCAAATTTCTTGATTCTTAGGAACATTATTAATAGTGAGCAATACTATTTTTAATTACTCGGGGTTCTTACCTTTGTGGATAGGCACTTGGGAGTATTCTTTTACTATGTCGAGAATCTGGGTTGATTCTTCGAGAGAGAGTGTTATCTCAGTTATAATCTTATTTAGATCTTCTAGCTCTATAGGGAGTATATCAATAATCTTAACGATATGCTCTTCGCGGACCTTATGGCTATTTAGATTCTCTAGTTTTTTTCTTAGCTCATCTGCTTTTTGCTTGGAGAGCTTCATGAACGTTTTGAGATAATCTTTTAATTGCTGCCGCTCATCAAGATCTTTCACGATGTCGTTAACTTCCGCGATTGTAAATGGCTTCTTCTCTAAGATCATTGTATGGTTTGTATTTTCTTTAAGTGAATTGGTTTTACACAATAGCGTTTCAATTTATTAAGATCCCGCAGTTCAACGAGGTATGCCGCACCGCGCTTTTCTATAACCTTACCTGTCCTACCCTGAATGCGCTTTGAGTAGCCAAGTGGTATACTAAGTTCGCGAGCGACCGCGACGCTGTCTCCAGACTTAAACTCTTGAAAATATCGCGTCAAAGATATTTTTCCTTTCTGTCTCAGTTTTTTTCGTGTTAACATATCTTATAGGCGGGAGAATAGTTTAAAAAAGTTACTGTTCAAACAACGCTAACGATTTTGTGTGTTTTTTGACAGAGGATCTGTTACCGAACCTTGGAAAAGGTTTCCGTCGTTACGCGCGTTTTCCATGTTTTGAACGATCGCGTTAAACATGCGCTCGCCCCAAACCTTAATACCACAGCGTTGACAGACATCGATAACTGAGTTCTCATCAATCTGATTTTTGCAGTACATACAACTCCTTGGCATAATCTACACCTCTCACTTCCATTCCTAATAAATGTCAGTATTTAAAGTCTCGTGTAATCTGAAACAAAAAAATAGCGAGAGTTGGGATTGCCGCAAAGATTAAAAATATTGATTCTCTGTCTTTCTCACATCATATGGAAAAAATTAATAAGATCCTTACTGTTTGGAGGCGTGTTTTTGGTACAGGGAGATATGTATTATTAACGATAATCATCGCGGTTGCTTTTTATTTTTTCAATGGGTTAATATATAATAGCTCAAATATCACATCATTCTATAATCTCTTCGGTTTTTTCGGAACATTGCGTCTTCTTCTTGTTTTGTCGTTTGGATATGTACAACAGATAACCTCCTTTTCCCTCTGGAGTATTATTATTCTAAGTATTCTTGTCGGAGCGTTTGTAAGTTTACTAGCCTATCGATATTCTATGGTGAAGCACTCCAACGTAAAACAGATAGGCCTCTTTGGTGGCGCTGCTATGTTCTTAGGTGTTGTTGCACCTGGTTGTGCAGCATGCGGACTCGGTATTCTTGGTCTTCTTGGTTTCTCATCGATACTCTTCGCGTTGCCGTTTCAAGGAAAAGAGATTAATGTTATTGCGACGGCATTGGTAAGTATTTCTATTCTTAGTATCTCTAAGCAATTATACAATCCTATCTGTTCACTAAAAGTTGAAAGGAGGATTAAGAAATAATGAGTGAAGAACATAGTGTTAAACCTGCCCCTCATGAAGGCACGATAACTATATCTAAGGTTACGCTCTGGAAGTACTCAACGTTCATTTTAGCAGCACTATTAGTTATTTTCGTCTTTGTCTTCTTTACGCGCGACGCTCCTTCTGGTCCTGTCACCGGGCAGGCAGTTAATAACCCTGGTGGCGCAGCGCCGACTCCCCAGCCCCCTGCCCCTGGCGGGAAAGTTGACGTAAGCATCGATGATGATGCCCTACTTGGAGATAAAAACGCCCCAGTCACTCTAATCGAGTTTTCTGATTATCAGTGTCCATTCTGCGAGCGATTCTGGCAACAGACACTACCAGAAATAAAGAGGGAATATATCGATACAGGAAAAGTCAAACTCGTTTACAGGGACTTTCCATTAACAAGTATACATCCAATGGCACAACCTGCTGCTGAAGCAACAGAGTGCGTACGTGAGAAAGGTGGTGATGAAGCATATTGGAAGATGCACGATAAGATATTCGAGAATCAGCAAGCATTGAGTGTTGATAACCTCAAGAAATGGGCAAAAGAACTTGGGCAGGACATTGGAAGCTGCCTAGATTCTGGAAAGTTCAGAGGCGAAGTTCAGAAAGACACGCAAGAGGGTAGCGCCGCGGGTGTTCAGGGAACTCCAGCATTCTTTGTGAATGGAAGATTGATTAGTGGGGCACAGCCCTTCCCGAACTTTAAGCAGGCAATTGACGCTGAACTAGCCACATAAATTAATTTTTTATTTCTTTTTTCTATTTCTCACGCTATGCATTCAAAGAAAAGAATAAATAGAAAACTTATTTAGCCGCAGTGGCCGCAGGTAGGCTTGATCAGCTTCAGAATACCTGCAAGGATCAGGAGGATTGCAACTAATGTCACCCATTGTGCAAAAGGCCATAATTGGTTAATCAAGAGGACAATACCAAAAACAAGTACCATCGATGCGCGACACTTCGAACATACTCCACCTAAACACCCTGCTTTCATGCCCATCGGTTTATCTTTCATGATTCCACCTCCTTTCCTTTATTTATAACTATCATCCAATTACATTCATATATAGTTGAATGTTTATATACCTTTCTCCCCTTGTTTTTCATTGTAGTATCCAGAAAATAAGTTCCCCTCGATAGTTTTAAATATGCGTTTCTTGTTAGAGGATAATGGGGGCTGGTGTTATTATTGCAGGCATTCTCTTCCTGCTTATCATTGGCGGT
>CAYPUL010000073.1:0-2941 GCA_964413975.1 Candidatus Woesearchaeota archaeon | reverse complement strand
GAACGCCAGATCCTTGAACTTGCGGCAGATCCTCATATTTTACAGCGGCTGTCTTCGAGTATTGCACCGAGTATCTATGGCTTTGTTCAGATTAAGGAAGCTGTTCTTTTGCAGCTGTTTGGAGGTGTGAAAAAGATGAAATCTGACCGTACTTTTACTAGAGGGGATATTCATATCCTGCTTGTTGGCGATCCTGGTGTTGCGAAGTCTGTTTTGTTAAAGTATACCTCGAGTATTGCGCCGAAGGGAAGATACGTTTCTGGAAAGGCAGCGACAGCTGCAGGTTTGACTGCTGCTGTTGTTAAGGATGAGTTTTTGAGGGGGTGGAGTTTGGAGGCTGGCGCTGTGGTGCTTTCGAATAAGGGTGTTGTTTGTATCGATGAGATTGAGAAGATGGACGAACATGATCGGAGTACGATGCATGAAGCGATGGAGCAACAATCAGTTACGATCTCGAAGGCAAATATCCATGCTACTCTTCGAGCAGAGACTAGTATCCTTGCTGCCGGAAATCCAAAACTTGGGAGATTCGATCCTTACATACCAATCCCTCAGCAGATTGATATATCACCTTCATTACTCAGTCGCTTTGATGTTATTTTTATTATCCGTGATTTGCCAAATCCGTTACAAGACGAAGCGATTGCGACCCATGTTCTTGAGGAGCATGGTCAACGTGTTGTTCGCGATATAATCGAACCTCGTCTCATGAGAAAATATATTGCATACGCGCGGCAGAAAATAAAACCGAGGCTTACGACGCAGGCTATCGATGAGATAAAGAATTTTTATATTACTTTACGGAACCGCACGATACGATCTGACTCAGAAATAAAACCAATTTCTATTACTGCGCGTCAACTCGAGGGGATTATTCGTCTTTCAGAGGCTCATGCGAAACTTCATTTGCAAGATAGTGTTACGCAAGAGAATGCAAAAACTGCAATCCTTCTCTTAAAACACTCGCTTACACAAGTTGGTTATGATGAGGATACAAAAACGTTCGATATTGACCGCATTACAACAGGAATTCCCTCGTCAGAACGGCGACGGATTCATCTTGTGCGTGAGACGATCTCTCAGTTGGAATCTCGGTTAGGGAAGTTAATTCCGCTTCGCGAACTAGAGAATATGCTTGCTGGTAAGCTTAGCGATATCGAGTTGAATGATGCACTTGTTCATCTTCAGAAGGATAGTTTTATTTTTGAACCTAAAAAAGGATTTATCCAGAGGATGTGATTATGGAGGAAACAATACAAACAGTTAATATTGCGCAACCACTCAGACGGCATATTGCTGTAAAACTTCGGATTGGAACGATCCTTGCTGGAAAGCAGGTTATGGATGGTGAACGTTTAAAACACCTTCTTATTAACGAGAATTCTTTTGTCCGTGTTAACATAATTGCTAATATTGTAGATAAATACGTGCAAGAAGGCGAACGTCGATATGGGACATTAACACTCGATGATGCGAGTGGCCAGATCAGAGTCAAATTATTTGGAGATGCCATTGAGAGATTCCAGGATATACAACAAGGTGATACTGTGCTAGTTGTCGGGCTATTGCGTGTGTGGCATAACGAACTCTATATTACTCCAGAGATTATTAGAAAGAAAGAACCTGCATTTTTACTTGTTCGAAAACTAGAACTTGAGCAGGATCGACCGAAGGAATTTGATAGTGGAGCTATTGCAGCATTAAAGGAAAAAATTTTAACTATGATAAAGGATGCTGAGAAAGATGGCGGTCTTGGTATTGATGAGATAATTCTTACGTTGAAAGAATCTCCTCAGAGTATTAATCAGGAGATAAAGAGATTACTTGAAGAAGGGGTCGCTTATGAGCCACGACCTGGGAGATTACGATATCTTGGGTAGTGTGATCGTTTATTTAACCGAAGTGCGATCCAGATAAGCAGTACTAAGACTGCAAAAAGGAGCGCAAATCGCCAGATGTCAGAGAAATTACGCCAGTTCACAATACTACCATAAAAGATAGCCCAGACCGCTGAACCCATGAGTGCACTCCCTACTGGTTCAACTGAGAGAATAGCATAACCGATAATTAGTGCAAGAATTCCAGCAATTAAAGAGATCACAAAAACAATCTTCGCGTGTCGAAGTTCTGCTTTTTCAAACTCTCGCTGACAGAAGTCACATTCTTTTACATTTATTGGACAACCATTCTCATCGTAGTCGTATATAGGTTGTCCTTTTTGATTATAACATTGTTGTTCTTGTTGCTGAAGTTCTGTGGGGGATTGGCAACTAACTTCTGGCTTTATTAGCCTTGGTGTAAACTCTTGTTGTGTACAGAGATTTTCCCATCGTGGTGCTGGATAAAATGCTTCAATACCTTGCCAGAGCACTAGCGCAAAAACAATAACGATGCCGATACCTAACACAATATTCTTTACATATACCATTGGTACCTTATTAGAAACACAACTTTATAAACTCTTTTATATCTTTGCATTTATGGAATCGTACGATCAGCTTCTTGATGAGGCATATGCCAAGGTGCGCGTTATTGAGAAAGGTCCAGACCGTTTTGACATTCCTAAGGTTGTTGGCGAGGTCTCGGGAAACACTACCTTGATCACTAACATTAGTACAATTTCTAATTATCTCAGACGTCCGATTGATCAGCTTTCAAAATTTCTCCAAAAAGAATTGGCTGTTGCTGGAAAGCTCGAAGGAACCCGGCTTTTTTTAAAAACACGTGTGAACTCAGTTGTTGTTAATGAGAAGATACAGAAGTATGCAAAGGAATTTGTTATCTGTCCGGTGTGTAACAAACCAGATACTGAGATTGTTGCAGGGAAGGGAATTAAGTATAAACATTGTCTCGCTTGTGGCGCACAATCACCGGTAAAATATCATCTTTGATTAGGAAAGCATCTCTTAACTCTTGAACCCTTCAATTTTTTCTTCGGTTA
>CAYPUL010000072.1:0-2992 GCA_964413975.1 Candidatus Woesearchaeota archaeon | reverse complement strand
TAGTAAAAATCTGGCTTGCCAATCAAAAAATAGCAAAGAAAAAAACAATCGCGAAAAAATATGCCTCTCGCGTACACTGTTCCACAAATCGAGTCCTCAGAGACTTCCAACTTCTAAAAAATATTCTCAAACAAGAAACAACACAAAAGTACCTAAAACTCAGCGATGATGAAATCGCGTATATAAACAATTTAAAATAAACAGCCCCTACTCTTTCTCAAGCGCTAGCTTGTACAATTCATTCACGCGACCCCAATTAATAACGCTAAAAAAGGCTTCAACATACACACCGCGCCTATTCTGATAATTCAAATAATACGCATGTTCCCACAAATCCAATCCAAGAATAGGCGTCTTACCCTCCATAAGTGGAGAGTCCTGATTAGCAGTGCTCAGCACCTCAAGGTCATCACTTGCACTAACAACAAGCCATGCCCAACCTGAACCGAAACGATTCATTGCAGCATCACTCAATTGTTTTTTAAACTCATCAAAACTACCAAAATTCTCTTTGATAGCCTCGCCAACAGCACCAAAAGGTTCTTGTGGTTCAGGGCTTAAAATCTCCCAGAACAAGCTATGATTCGCATGCCCACCACCATGATTCCGTACAATCATCTGAATATCAGCAGGAACATTCGCTATATCACGCAACAAATCCTCCACTTTTTTCTTCTGCAACTTCGGGTAGTTCGCAAGTGCAGCATTCAGCTTATCAACATATCCCTGATGATGTTTCGTATAATGCAATTCCATCGTCCGAGCATCAATATGAGGCTCCAGTGCATCATACAAATACGCTAACTTTGGTAATACATACATCTCATTATAATAAAAGAAATCTATTTAAGGTTTACTGAGGCAACTTACAAACCGCCAACACGCTCACCAACAGCACCACTACCACCACCCACATCTATTCCCGGCGCATTTGCCAATTCAGCATCAATAACACTCTTAAACTGCGCATAGGGCAATGCCCCATCAATCTTCACTCCATTAATAAAGAACCCAGGAGTTCCCTGAATACCAACATTACCACCATACTCAAAATCAGCCTGTACTTCATCCTTGTACTTCTCACTATCTAAACAACTATCAATATTATACCCAAGCTCTTTCGCCCATTTCTTTAAATCATCATTGGTAAACTCAACAGTCTTTGTCACAGGTCCTTGTGAGCTACCCCCATCAATTTTATTCTGCTCTTCAAAGAGTTTGTCATGATACCTAAAATAACCACTGTCTTTCCCCTTCTCTCTCACACATTCAGCAGCAATCGCTGCAGGAATAGCCATCGGATGAAAACTCAAAGGAAAGTCTCGAAAAACAAGGCGCACTTTTCCAGTATCAATATAATCCTTCTTTATCTGTGAATATGTCTCTGTCCAGAACTTTCTACAAAATGGACATTGATAATCAGAAAACTCAACTATAGTTATAGGAGCATCGTCTCTCCCAATCACAGCATCATCGTCCTCACTAACATCAACACGCTCATTCTCCGATGGCCCGATCTCAGGCGTAGTTCCAGGGTTCTGATCAGCACTTAGCGAAACAAGGTTCGGCACTAAAAATTTTCCATCGGGTGTCGCATATAACGGCAACTCCTGATTCTGATAACGCACCGTAATCTTATACAAACTCCCCTCACGCTCAGCAGACACAAGGCTTACTTGTGCATTGAAAGCAGGATTCTCATTAATAAAAGAAACCACACTATCTCCAACACTATCAACACTCACAACACCACCACTAACTCCTCCTCGAAAACTAATCAGAGCAAAAATAACAGCAAGAATACCAAAAACAAACGTAGAAATAATCCACGGATTACGGCTCAGTCGTCGGGTAAATCTCCCAACAGGAATAGATACAACATCCTGTTCTGCTACAGATGAAACCGAAGAAGTCTGAGATTTCATCCCACGACTCTCGCTTAGCTTTTTACCATCGTCAGAAACATTCTTCTTAATCATCCAGCTCTCTACAAAGCACCGCTTTAAAAACCTTTTGCCAATACTAAACAAGAACCCAAAACACCAAGATACCGCAATAAATCTCACAAACCTTTAATAAACTCATTACCTTCACAAGAAAATGGCATATGATATCATCATTGGCAGAGATACAACTGACAAAGAACTCTTCGGAGATCGCGGACTTATCTATCTTGGCAAAGGCTATGTAAAAATGGGTAATTACACATCACTCTCAAATAAAATCTGGATGGATATTGCACGAACCCATGTTATCCTAATAGCAGGCAAGAGAGGCAGTGGCAAAAGTTATTCAATAGGGGTCATCGCAGAAGAACTAGCAAACCTATCAGATGAGGCATCAAAAAACATCGCCTCACTCATCTTCGACACCATGGGAATCTTCTGGACAATGAAATTTAAAAACGAAAAAGAAAAAGAACTCCTCAACGAATGGCAACTAGAAACAAAATCTCTTCCAGTAAAGATCTTTGTCCCTCTTGGAAAATCGTCAGAGTACAAAGAAAAGAAAATCCCCTTTGACGCAACATTTGCCATCAACGCCTCAGAGCTAGAAGCAGAAGACTGGATAACTCTCTTCAACCTCAACATAACCTCTCTCTTAGGCGTGCTCCTAGAAAGAACAATCTCAGAACTCAAAGAAGCATTACAAGAATTTACAATAAAAGATATACAAGAGGAGATTAAAAAAGACACCACCTCATCGAAAGAAACAAAAGAGATTGCAACAGCACTTTTTAGCGCAGCAGATAGCTGGGGTATCTTCGCAAAAACAACACACGGAACAAAGATCGCAGAGTTAGTCGTACCAAGCACAACAACAATTCTAGATACCTCGGTCTACAGCTCAATAGACGCATTTAACATCCGCGCGCTCGTGATAAGCCTTGTCTGTAGAAAACTCTTCATCAAAAGAATGGATGCAAGAAAAAAAGAAGAACTCATAGCATTACAACACGGTCAAGAGTATCCCTCCTCCAGAGAGATAAAAC
>CAYPUL010000071.1:0-3131 GCA_964413975.1 Candidatus Woesearchaeota archaeon | reverse complement strand
GTCTCTTAAATCGTTGTTCGTAGTAGTGTATACTCACCATGTTCCCAATAGCGCTCAGCTGTTAAAGAGCGCTTATCGGGCGTACAATCTTCTCCAAACGCACGGACCAGAAGCACGCCATTTTGTCCATTTTCGTGGGACGGTAGGAAGTATACGTTTGCTTTCTATTCTTGAAGATTAAAGGTTTTTAAAAGGATTGTCGCAAATGAATGGATGCATTTGTGTCTATGGAATAGTTCACCACAAGATGAAACGAAAGATTTATATACCATCTTGTAACTAATAGTTATAAGTGGATAACTAAATAATATGAATACATTACAAGAAGAAAAACCTGCTCATTGGCCAACACTCAACACAGTGATTATGGTAGAAGAAACGATAAAGAATTCAGAGAATAGTGTGCTCTCTGTAGCAGAATTGAAAAGGAAATTGCCACGACAGGTTAATCACAATACCCTCATCGTGATATTGGAGTATCTTGAAAGAAGCGGAAAAATCGCGGTAGGTCTCAAAGGCATAACCTGGGTGTACACCGATAGCAGACTACTTAGAGATCTTATCAAAAAAGGCACTGAACTATGAACAAACCTGTAAGAATTGTATTGCTTGGAGAAGCAGACAAGGCTTTCAAAAAGTTGAATGAGATTGTCGGTAGACAAATAGAGATGGGCAGAGAAAATACTGATGAAATGCAACTCCTCAAGTCAATTAAGCAGAAAGTTGATTTTGTGAAAGCAAACCCTTTTTATGGCGATCCTGTTGCAAAAAAATTGATACCTGTTGAATACAAAGTAGAATACGGCGCAGTAAACCTCTTTCGAGTTGAATTGTCTAGATTTTGGAGAATGCTCTATACGTTAAAAGGAGATCAAATAGAAATTGTTGCTTTTGTCTTGGATATTATTGACCATCCCACCTACGATAAAAAATTTGGATATCGGAAGAAGTAATTCTTTGCTGTATAAGGGGATTAGCGACAAGAAGGTGTTGGAGCAAAAGTAAGAGGGGCGAGAGGTTTAAATAGACATTATTTGTTCACAATTCATGGCAATTCCAGTGAAAGAACTCATACCCTACTCAGTAGCAGACTTAGAGAGATTTATACTCTTCAGTAAGGGTGAGCAAGTCATGAAATTCTTTGGAGCAGCAGATTTGCACGAGTTAGAACCGCTCTCTGAAACAACATATACTGAGATTGCTCCTTTAGGAAGTGAACTTGATACTCTTTCAATAGCCTTATGTAAAGATCGTGGAATCCTGCCAGATTTGGAACTTCGGATTTCTCTAGAAATAGATTATTCAGATAACCTTGGAGAGTATATTCTGGGAAGTGATCTCTCTACTGCCAATAATCGCTGCCGTCGCTTTACTCCGTTGGCATGGAGAGAACCTCGATGTGTATTTACTCCAAATGACTCTACGCGCCTTCAAAATGCACACTATATTGATAATCGAATATCAATCTTTCGCCCAAAAGGAAGATACATCTGGTATCATGATACTATGGACCCAGAAGAGGTCAAAGAAGCAAAAGAAAAATGGAATGATTCTATTGAAACATATCTTTCAAAAATAATTGCAAATCAATCACAAACTGAAAATACTGGAGAAGCACCAAGGAGAAAATCAAAAGTAGAAATACGCGAATATGAACTGCGTACATTGCATAAACTCTTAGGTAGATTAAAAATGGTCGATCACGAATATTTTAATGCCTTTGAACGAGAGAACGGGCTGCATCATAATAGTATTGGAGTCGCAATTCATTATATTAATGATTCTCATTATGGAGGTACTCCAATCGATAAGAATCCCTATTACTTACATGCTTTGAGAGATCCAACAGAAGGTCTTAAACGATCAATATACCGATTGCATGAATCTCTTGTAGAAACAGCTGATCGTCAATTTGACAAGCAAAGTCCCATTGCACATGATAAATATGCACGAGAAGTCACTGATGTTCTTCGAGCAGCAAAATTTGTGAGATATGCTGCGTGGATAGATCCAATGTTTGATATCGGCAAAGTTCCTTCTCTCCAACGCCAGGTAGAGTTACTCTCAATAAACGAGCATGTCATCTATGAATTAGATGATACTTTGAAAGAAAGTTTGAGAAGAAGAATTGAAAAATTCAAAAATTGGATGCTTTCGAGTAGATAGATAGGTTCACCATAAATGCCGTTCAGGGCGCTTTCTTTCCAGGCTAAATACCTTTCCTTGTGTTTGTAGGGGTCTAACTTCATGCTTTAGGAAAGCAAAGCCGATATAAAAACGACCTGTATATTTCCTGTGTCGTCCCACCAAATTGGACAAAAAGGCGTACGCCCGGACCACAAATGACACCATCTTGACCAATCCAAGATGTGTACTCTATACAAGATTGGTACAATATCTTACAGTTACTAGACTTTTGCGTTTCCTGTGTAAATAATGGGTTATCTTAGATGACAATTGAAAGGTTTATATATCTAGTTATTCTACTAGATATATGGGTCATAAAACAAAAATACAACTTATCAGGAGAAAGAATTCTGAACAGTGGTATGTGAACTTTCCTGCGCAGGTTGCGCAGGTAATGGAGTTTGCTGCCGGAGAGCTGTTTGAGTGGATTCTTGTTGATAAGAAAACGTTGAAACTGAAAAGGAAGAAGTGATACAATGGCACTACCAGTAATAGAAATACCGCGAGAGCTTAAGCTCTCGCTAATGGCATATCGGGAAAATCTCACGAAGCCACAGTTTAAGCAATTTCGCAAATTGATCACAGGGCTAATAGTATCTGACAATAAAACGATTCAGGAAATTAATGACTGCTTTGGCGACACAAACCAAAGTAGTCTGAATCGTTTTCTAACGGTTTCTCGATGGAATGAAGAAGCAGTTGAATGTACTCGCCTCAAACAGATAAAGAAGCTGCAACTGCGGCAGGGATCGCTGGTTATCGATCCAACGATGCTACACAAGACGGGGAAGTGCATGGAAAAAGCGAATTATCATTACAGCGGCACAACGAAAAATAAGGAGTGGGGACACCTCCTTATCGACAGCTTGTTTTCCGACGGTGAAAATGTCTTTCCTGTAAGCGCAGACATATACCTCAGAGAGGTAGATGCTGATAAGCAGCAT
>CAYPUL010000070.1:0-3135 GCA_964413975.1 Candidatus Woesearchaeota archaeon | reverse complement strand
AGGGTATTGAAATAAAATAATGTGGAAAAAACAGCCCATTTCCTTGCTAACTCATAATCTTCCGGAATTGTTTTCACAAGTTTGATATATTCCGACTCTGTGAAGAATTTTTTGATACGACTTAATTTATCTTTTGCAGTGAAATACAATTTTTTATAGTAGTTTAGGGGTTTATGGATATTCTATACTTTCTCAATCTCATCCTAGCTAACGATTCTCTCAATCTGACAGCATCTTCTTTAGCAATTAACTTTGTTCAACAATTTCCAATCTTTTCAATAAATCGTACCCACCCCAGAAAAAGTTATTACAATGGCCCCGAGGGGATTTGAACCCCCGACACCCGGCTTAAAAGGCCGGTGCTCTACCAGACTGAGCTACGGAGCCCTGAGTATAAGAGAAAAAGATGCTATTTAAAGATTGAGAAATTATATCCTCTCAAGGATCAAAAGCCCAATAGTTTTAAATAGCATCTTTCTGTCATTTTAAGATGGAGAAAAAACAACCAGAGAATCTCGCGGAAAATCTCGCATCTGTGAGGAAATATCATGCCAATGAGGCCCGTCGTGAACCGGAATCTCAGCAGCAGATTGATTTTAAGAAGATGAAAGAAAAACTTGAAGATTTTAAGAAAAAGGTTATAAAGAAGTTTCCGTTTACAAAAGCGATCGCTATTCTGCCAGGACAGGCCGTTCACTTGTTTGAAGAGGACGAAAATATCCCCAAAGAAGAGAGTGCAAAGAAGTTAATTCATATAATAGTGATCATCCCTGAGGAACAGTATAAGAATCTCGGGAAGATTAAGCCAGAGATTATTCAGCTTGCGAAGGAATCAGGCGAGCATCTCTGGGTACACATAAAAACAGCAGAGGTTGATCTGTGGAATTATGGATTAGACTCGAAGTACGAATTTTTAGATGCTATTTCTGCGAGTTTTCCATTGCATGATGATGGTTTCTTAGGGGCATTGAGGGTTGCGAATATTCATAAGACATTGGTATTAAACTGGTTGAACACAGGCAGAGTGCAATATGTTGCGACATACGTAATTGGTGGAAGTCTTGTTAGAGGAACCGCAGATAAAACGAGCGATGTTGACACCTTTGTTATCATAGATGATACCGACGTGAAGAGGATGTCTCGTATAGAATTGTTAGAGAAATTACGCGGTAAAATAACATACGAGTTTATCAAAGAAGCGACTGCGCTTGCAGGAGTAAAGAATATCTTGAATGTGCAGGTTTATTTATTAACTGATTTCTGGCAGTCAGTGAAAGATGCGCAGCCAGTGATGTTTACGTTTATCCGCGATGGTGTTCCTTTGTATGACCGCGGTACGTTTATCCCATGGAAGCGGTTGTTGCAGATGGGAAGAATTAAACCAAGTCCTGAAGCAATTGATCTTTATATGAAAGAAGGCGAGAGAACCGAAGAGATTGTAAAGCGGCGGCTGATTGACGCGATGGTTGATATTTATTTCGGCGTTGTAACTCCAACGCAGGCAATGATGATGCTAGCAGGAAATGCACCACCAGTGCCAAAGACGATTGTGCAAGAAGTAAAAGAGGTTCTCGTTGATAAAGAGAAAGTAATGAGCGAGAAAGACTTAATGACGCTTGAGCGCGTGGTAAAGTTATATAAGGATTATGAACACGGAAAGTTAAAAGAAATCCCAGGGAAAGATATTGATGAGTTGATTGAAGTGTCAAGGGCGTATTCAAAAAGAATGAAAGAATTACGCGATAAATTAGAAAGAAAGATGCAAGAGCATCAGGCTGAGAAGATACAGAGAGAAGTTTTTGCTTTGATGAAACATCTATTTGGAGATAAGGGACAAGAATCATTGATTAAAGATCTTGAAACGAAAATGGTAAAAGAAGGAAAGATTCCTGATCGAATGTTGAGTATTGCACGGGATGTTAGTAAGATTAAACAGAAGGTCGGAGATAAGAAACTTACTCAAGGAGAGGTGCAGCGATTTACACGAGACGCTGCTGATTTGATGAGTGCATTAACTGAATATGCGCAACGAAAGGAACTTGTCCGCGTTGGGAAGAGTGTCTTACAAGTCACTATCGGAGATAAAAAACTAGAACTTGTTTTGACTGAAGATGGTATTTTTGTTGCAGAGATAGGTGGGAAATTACGAAAGATACAGAACAATCAGATCCACGATTCTACAAAAGAGGAACTGGAAAAAGCACTTGCCATGACAAAGAAAATGGCTCGCGGTGTTCTACCCTCTGATGTGCTTGAAGTGTTGAAAAAGGAGTATGGCGAATTTTCCGTGGAGTTTTGATTATGAATGATCTAAAAGAGGTTTTAGAAGATATACGTGCAGAACTTGATAACATCGGATCCCAGTTGAGCGATATTGCAGAGAGCGTGCGAACAATTGCCCACAAGAATGAACCTACCAACGAAGATTCTTCTTAGATATACTAGGTGAGCGACACAGGAAGATTTTTATAGCTATTCTTCTTATTACTCCTAATGCATTATAAAAAAAGAGGACTTTCAAACGTCGTAACAACGTTGCTCCTAGTACTCCTTGCCATCGCTGCAGTCGCAATTATCTGGCTAATTATATCCTCAGTTCTCACATCGCAGGGCGAGAACATACAAGGGGAGGAGTGCCTTAGTCTCATGTTCGACATCAGAAGTGTAATAAAAGTAGATGACCTCGACACTAACCCAGCAACAACTACGCCAGGACTCGAACTCGTGCTCTACCGCGGTCCCGGTGCAGCAACACTTGCAGATCTTGCATTTCTTATTAATGGCCAACCACCCAAAGGAGGACCAATTGAAACAGCGAAGTCTTTTCCTGACGAATTAGAGACAGCAACCTATCACATCCCCTTTCCTTCAAGTTTTACCCCAAACACACCAATTAATAGTATAGAAATTAGTGCGATAATTCTCTCTCCCCAAGGTGAGCGGGTAAACTGCAACATTGTTGCGGATGCCCAAGGCATCTCGCCCCTCTCACAACCAACTCCAAGAACAAGGGGTGGTGGCGGAGGCGGCGGCACACCCTCAGGCCCTGACGACCCTCTCCTCTGCAGTTGCACAAACTTTAATAGCTGCCGTCCAGCAACTTGCCCAACGCCAGCGCCAGCATGTGCAAACATA
>CAYPUL010000069.1:2854-3200 GCA_964413975.1 Candidatus Woesearchaeota archaeon | reverse complement strand
AAAAAATATTCTCGCAAGAAGTTCAAAAGAGCTGTCGTATATACCCCCAAGACAATAACACAGAAGGCTTCTTTCTTGCAAAATTCACACTCACCGAGGACATAAAATGAAGTATAAAACAGACTGCCCTAAAGAAATAAAAAGAACCCTAGATGAACTAGATGATTTCGGTCTAGAAAAAATAGAAAAAGATCTCAGAATAGCATTACAAGAAGCATCTGGAAAAGAAAATTTTAGAGATCTTATCCTAACCCCAAGGAACGTTGATATAACATGGTATGTAAATCTTACTGAAAACCTCCTAGAACAAATTGCAGACTATTGGAATATGTTCCTAAACTATAAA
>CAYPUL010000069.1:0-2844 GCA_964413975.1 Candidatus Woesearchaeota archaeon | reverse complement strand
AAAGAATCACGAGCTTTTACGATTCGGAAGAAGAATAAAAGACTGGGTAACATTAATCACAATACAAAAAAACATCATAGACTATGAAAGAATGAAAGCAGAATTAATGTTCTATAACAAAGACCGCTCATATCTTCTAGAAAGAATTACAGAAAACACAGGAATGAAAGAAAGAACAACAACATGGTCATTCTTATACTCAAATCAACATGAAACATGTGATATGCCAAGAACGTACGTACACCAAATCAACGTCAAATTAGACAATATAAAAAGCTATCAAATCTATGAACATGTATTCAAAAGCCTAGCTACAATGAAAAAATGAAAATCGAATTTATAAAATCATCAGAAGAAAAGCAGATAACTAAAGAACTAGAAAAAACCTATGGTATAACAGATACCAAAAACACACTAATAAGAACAGGAAGAGAAAGAATTCGCGCATACTCAGGAATACTCACAAAGCAAGAAATCCGTGAGCTATCAGCAATAACAAATATAGAGATTATCGGCATGTACATTATCAATACAAAAGATAAAGATTATAGATTAAGCTTTGATGCAGTCTCATTACTAAAAGATAAAATAAACAAAAGCATCATAAAAATAAACAAAGATCAAAAAGAATCCTGGATACGAGGAAATATCCTAGAAATAAAAACACAAAAAGGCGTTGTTGTTATTCAATACGAAGACGACCTTATTGGAATAGGAAAATCAAATGGTCAAAAGATATTTAACTACATACCAAAAGAAAGAAAAATAAAAACACCGTTAAAAAAACCAGAAAATGAACACTGAAGAAATAGAAAAACTGAAGAAAGCAGGCACAATAGCAAAACAGGTGCGCGAATATGCAAGATCCTTCATAGAACCAGGAATGTCACTCTTCGAAATAGCAGAGAAAATAGAGGCAAAAATCCTAGAATTAGGTGGCAAGCCAGCTTTTCCAGTCAACCTATCAATAAACGAAATAGCAGCACATGCAACACCTTCATTCAATGACCAAACAAAAGCATCCGGTTTGTTAAAGGTAGATATCGGTGTCCATATTGAAGGATTCATAGCAGACACTGCGCTTTCCCTAGACCTAGAAAACTCAGAAGAAAACAAAAAATTAATACAAGCAGCAGAAGAAGCATTAGAAAAAGCAATAAAATCCATAAAATTAAACACACCAATAAACGAAATAGGAAAAGCAATAGAAAAAACAATCACCTCTCACAATCTCGAACCAATACGAAATCTCTCAGGCCATGGTATTAACCGCTACAATCTCCACACCGGAACAAATATCCCGAACCATGACAGCAACCAAACAAGCCAAATACAAGAAGGAGTCTACGCCATAGAGCCTTTCACCACAACAGGAGCAGGCGTAGTTATCGATGGAAAACCATCAGGCATCTACCACCTAGAGAACAACAATCCTGTCCGCGATCAACAAGCAAGACAAATACTAGAATATATAAAAGAAGAGTACAAAACACTCCCCTTCGCCGCCCGTTGGCTCCACAAAAAGTTCGGATCACGCGCAGCGCTAGCACTCAGATATATAGAAAACGCCCGCATTCTTCACCACTATCCCCAACTCATCGAGAAAGCAAGAAAAAAAGTAGCACAAGCCGAACACACCATAATCATAACAAAAGATGAAAAGATCATAACAACATAAAAAACTAATACAAGTCATCTAGCGCAACATCATCAGATTCCTCAATAACCGAGGAACTAATCAAAGTACCACTATCCTGCAGATCAATATCTGTAGTGTCCACTTCAACGCTACTACCAGATTCGCTCGGTGTCGGTGTACGCTCACTCGAAGGTGTTCCTGGTGAAGGTACTTGCTGTTCTTCACCATCATCACGAATAGCATAATAAACACCAATAATAAGAGCAAAAATCACCAATGCGATAATAATCGTCCGAATCCTCACGCTCGTTCACCTCCTGATCGTTTCGCACGAACTTCACGAACAATCATTCGAGCCTCACCCACAGCATCAGCAGCCTCGCGAAACCGCTCAGCTCGCGCCAAAGTCATGCTACGCGCCTTCTCAAATCCCTCGCTCTCTAACTTTGCAGCACGCTCTCGTAATCTCTCGCTTGCACGAGTCAATGCTTTTTCCTCATTCCGCAAGACACGATCAACACGCATCACACGACGCTCCACGTGCTCGTCACGCAATCGCTCTCTCAAACGCTGTTTCTCCTCATCAGAAAGATCCCCCTCCAAAGCACGGAGACGCGTTACTATATCACGCACAGCAATCTTACCATCACGAACTTCTTCTACCAAACTCTCATTCTCAGAATTCATATGCTCCAATATCTTTTTAACACGAACACCATTAAGCTCATGTACTTCTCTCCGAATACGTTCGCCAAGCTCACGCATTTCCACTCGTTCAATCTCTTTCACACGTCGATTGAGTGCAACACGATCAGCCCCAGTTAACAAACCCTTTATCTTTCTCTTAAACTCTTTAATAAGTATCTTTGCATCTCTCTTAATATCAAGAAAATGTTGGACGCTAAGATTTACATCACTACTATTCGCAGCACGTCCAGCCTCTTCAGCCAACAAACGCAATTCTCTAACAATCCCCTCTAAATCACTAGTATTAATACTCTTATTACTCAAAACAGCGATAACCGCATCTCCCAAAAGCGCTCGTCGCAATATAGCGCGCTCCAGCTGCAACAAACGCACCCGTGCACCGTGTTGGTTATCTATAATCCCTGTCTCGTTTGATGTCTCATTATCAACAACCCCAGAACTCTCATTGATAACACTCTCATTTCCTGTTTCATTACCTGTCTGACTATCATTGATAA
>CAYPUL010000068.1:0-3206 GCA_964413975.1 Candidatus Woesearchaeota archaeon | reverse complement strand
AAGCAATGTAACGACTCCTGCAGCAAGCATACTTGATGTTTGCGAATCATCAACGAAGCTTATTGAACAAACGTGCAGTGAGGGCGGCTCAATAATCGGTAAAAATATTGAATGTCCTGGCGGATGTAAAGAAGGAGCATGCCTGCAAAAAACAGAAGAAAGCTCGCAGAAACAAAAAACTGATACAAGCGTTACTGTCGCTATAACGAACTCTAAAGGAGTTTCTCTTGAAGGTGTTGCATATCTATATGATAAACAAGGGAATCTCATTGAAAAGCGCAGCACTAAGAACGCAGTTATACAGTTTGAGGTATCGCTTCAAGAGCCAGAGGCAAAGTTCATTGTGGAGGTTTCCGTCTCAGGTTATTATAATGAGAGTATGGTAATGAACATAAAGAAGGGAGAACATAGGAAGATAGAAATACCCTTAAAAGCCTGCCAGTGTAACGGTCAGGACTGTTTGCAAGAGCCTGTGTGCTTACAGCAGGAAAAAGAAATTTTTGAAATCCAGAAGATTGAACTTATTCGAGACGAGACAGGCAAAGAAAATAAACGACAAGACGTTTTACCATTGCGTATTAGAATTAAAATTTCAAAAGACCTTGGAGGATATTACGACGGGCATGTTGTTGTAAGGAATGCAGAATTAGGTGTAATCGGAACAGGCAGACTCCAATGCAACTTTCTTTATGGTAAAGGCACGATTGATGAGTGTTCGGTATATTGGGAAAGTATACCAACTCTTTCTGAAGGAGAGAAAGAATATATTGTTGAGGTTCGCGGATATTCGCAAACAAAAGATTATAAGAGGGTTAGCTCAAGTCTTTCGCGTACACTAAAAGCAGAGTGTAAAGGAAAAGACTGCCTAAAGACAGGATACAGCATACATTCTCTTATGATTAATGATTTTGATAGCAAGAAGACATATTCTAAGGGAACTGTCTTTTTAATCTTGCAGAGGATTTATGTTCCGAGTATAGACGAGGAGATTAGCAACATACGCATTAAGATATTATCGGAAGATTCCATAATTAAAGATGAGATTATGCAATGCAGGACTACAAAGAGCCGAAAGAACCTCGGAAATGACGTTGTATGTTATTATACATGGAGAGCAGACAATCTTCAGGATGGGGAGAAAAACTATCTTATCAAAACAGAAGCAAAGACAAGAGAAGGGAAAATACTTGAAGAGAGTTCAGAATTTACCATAAGGGGTGAATCTGCAAGCGACACCTATTGTAAGGAACTTATTCCGGGCCACAATAAGCCTGACGCCAACAGGGCCAACATCGTGTTTCTCGGATTTGGTTACGAGACAAACATAAATCACGCTGTATGCAAAAATGCTGCAGATTCTTACTGTAAGTCTAAAGGCTACGAGAGAAGTGTTGACGCAATATACAATGAAGATGGTGTTTCAGTCTATTGTGATCCTAAACCTAAGAGAATAGACGCAAGTTATTCTGATTTGCAAAGTTTTGATAAGGAGTGTGTAAGAAAGAAGTCAGAACCTGTTCCAACCTTCTTATCAATAGTAAACCGATTGATAGATGTAGAAGGAAAAGAGAAGGGTTTGTTTTTAGTAGAGCCTTTCAAAAACAATAAGGATCAATTCAATATTTGGTATGTGAATAAAGTATCGCCATTTTCAGAAGCAGACTGTTCCCTCATAGCGCAGCCAGGAGGTAAGTCATATAGTCTCCTCTCTAAATGCGTCAGTAAACAAAATTTAGAAACCTCTTGTAAGATGAACAATAAGTATTTAATAAAGGTAATTGATGAAATATTTAGGTCTAGCGCACCATCTGATGGTGTCCTTTTGTCAGTGCCGATTGGAGAATCTGAAGCATACACTGACGCGCCAAGTGTTTTTGTCCATGAGTTCGGGCATTCTTTTGGACATCTTGAAGACGAGTACCTTGTCGGCTTTAGGGAGAGCGCATTTCTCGGAAGAGATTCAGATAAAAGCAATTGTTATTTACCAGAGCGAGATAGAGAGGATCATTGTTTAAAAAATACACCTTGGAAGAATCTTATCGGCAATGGCTGCGGAGAAGAAGGAATTATTGACTGTAAGGAAACAGATCAACACTATAATAACGAAGCCGGTTGCTTTAAAGGTTGTGGAAACAGTCAAAGCTATCGTTCAACTTTTAACTCGATAATGAGAAATCATTACGATGCTAACAAATTCGGTCCATGGAACGAAAAGTTATTGAAGGAGGAACTCGATAAGTTCAGCGGGAAATAACATGCAAAAAAACACTTTCCTCGTACTATGCAGCGCGGTTTTCCTCATTAGCTTAGTTAGCGCAGCGCAGCAGGACGTATTTATTTTGACATTGGAATATAACAAAGGAAATCTATCAGTACAAAATCTTCTTGTTGCTGTAGGGTACTTCACAACGCCAGTCAATCAACCTGCTGACGGCTACATTCTTGAGTTAATTTCATCAAAGAGCAATGTCCTTTATAAGCAGACATTTGATTTTCCGTTGGAAGTACACTTCTCTCCACCACCACGAGAGTGGTTTGACGAAAAAGGTAATCAGGTCTATATACCGAATGAAAGCGAAACACGCACTATACGCGATACAGCAACTGTCGAGTTAATCTTTCCCTTCTTTGAAGACGCGGCACGCATTGATGTACGTTATCCAAATAAAACTCTGGCATTATCCATTCCTGTAAATACAGAGAAAGCAGGCGCATTGGAAAATGTAAAACTTGATACTGCAAGCGCTACATCTCAAGAACCTCCTACAGTTGAAAAATCAGAAAAGGCTCTTTTGAGCAGGCCTCTTATGATAATCATCATTGCAGTTCTCGTTGTGATTATCATAGTCATTATTTTCGTGCTCATCCATATAGCGCACAAGAAAGAACCTGATGGTTATACGTACTGAATTTTCCCTAACCCAGCCCAAACGAGTCGCTGAATTCTGCTATTAATCGATACTGCTCAAGATACTTTAAGCCTTTCTCTGTAATAAAATAAGCGCGGTGACCTTTGTCCGTGCGCTTCTCATGAATAAACTCTTTTTCGAGCAACTCCGCAAGATACTCTTCCATCATCGTATAGGACAGGTTAGACTTATACAGGACATGCGTCGGCTTAACGCCTCCCTGCCGCTGCTTGATAACACTAAGGATATCACGAATGATCTCGAGACGATTTCTTTTTTTGTTCATGGGAATGAGAA
>CAYPUL010000067.1:0-3809 GCA_964413975.1 Candidatus Woesearchaeota archaeon | reverse complement strand
CTTTATATATGTGTATGCACATATTTACACAGGATGAAGAAATGGTAAATATAACTGTAGCAATACCTGAAGATTTACAGAATGAACTAAGAAAGCATGATGAAGTGAATTGGAGCGGGGTTATTCGCAAAGCTCTGCAGGAACATTTAAGAAAACTCCAGATAGCTGAAGCAATAGCCAATAAAAGCAGATTAACGCAAAGAGACGTAGATGAGCTGTCTGAGTTAGTAAAAAAAGGCATTGCTAAAAATCATGGGCTATGAAAAGATTTGTTATAGACACGAATATAATTTTCTCAGCTTTAGTAAAAGATAGCGCAACAAGAAAAATTCTTATTGATTGTCCATTCGAGTTATATGCTCCTGAAACGCTTATTACAGAAATCAGAAATTATGAGTTGCGTATTCTTCAAAAATCAGGACTTCCTAAAGTTGAGTTTGAGGTTTTATTTAGTCTTATAACAGAGAAGGTTACAATAATCTCTAAAAAAGAATATGGACAATTCGTTACAAAAGCAAAATCATTAATCCCTAATGATGAAAAAGATGTTCCCTTTGTGGCTTTAGCATTAGCCATTTCTAATGACGGAATTTGGTCTGATGATAGGGATTTTCAAAAACAAAAAACTGTGAAGATTTGGACAACATCGGATATCTTAGATTTCTTAAACAAACAAGATCGAGTTTTATGTTCCTAGGGAGCCGAGGGCTATTGATGCTAGGATTGAGAGTGCTAGGATTGTGACAAAGGCTGTTGCGAGATAGAGAAAGATTCCTGTTCTGAGGTTTCTTGATAGATCATATTTTTCTCTTAGGGGGTCTTTGCCTGCGTCTACAGTGACGAGTGCTTTTGTGAGGATGAATACTATCTCGATGATGTAGATGCTGACTGCAAGTTGGAGGAAGTATGGGGGGATCATTGTGGTGACATCAAAGATTGAGATGATGTTCTGGAGATTGCCAAAGCCTGCTAGGGATTCTGATTCTGCGCCTGCTGCGACTTGGAGTGCTTGTAGTTTGTTGAGGATGAAGGTTATCATTGCTGCGAGTCCGATGACGATACCTGCGAGGAGCGGGGCGAGGAAGGTCATGTTTGATCTCATATCTGAGACTACTTCTGCAAGTAGATCGCGTAGTCGCTGGTTTATTCTTTCGATGTTTTTTACGTATTCTGAGATTGACATTAGAGAACGAGCGGCTATTTGGAGGCCTTTTTTTACTGATTCTACTAGGATTTTCATTGAGGTTGCGATTAGTGGTGAGGGGTAGAATATTAGTGCGCCTCGCTTTTTGTCGAAGATTGCTGCCTCGAGTGACATACCATTTTGTTGGATGTTTTGGTTTACAAGTGCAAAGAACTCTGAGGTTGTTTGTCCTGTTGTGGATTGAGCAACACGAGCGAATGCTATTTCTGCAGGGATACCATCGCCAATACGATTTCCGAGTTGGAATAGTGAGTTTGTGAATTCTCCTTCAAGTTTTTTTGTATTCTCGCGCGCTTTTATAAGGACTTTTGTTTTTTCTTTGTAGACTTTTGTGAAGAATATTGTGATAGATAGCGGAATGAAGAGGCTGAGGATGAGGGCAAGTGGACCAAAAGGGCCTGTTGTCGATTCGCTTATTTTGAAGTCGAATAATTTTATCTCTGAAAAGAGTGGGATGTTTAATTCGCTGAATGTGTAATCGCTTTTCAATCCTAGCGAGGACGTGAGCGCATTCCATTGGAAGATAAAGGGAAGGAGACCTAAGATTAGGAAGGGAAGTGCGAGGAGGGTTGCTTTAAACCAGGGTCTTTTTGATTTGTAGAGCGCATAGTCTGGGTTTAATTCTAGGGTTGATAATTCGCCATAGCCGCCTGGACGTTTGAGTAAGACTTCTGTTATCATATAGAACACAAAGAAGGGGATGATGACATTAAAGAAGATAACGACATGGGGCCAGCGAATGATACCGCCTAGGAGTGTTGATGCTAGTGGGAGGAGCGCAAGGCCTAGGGTTGGGAGGATGATGCCGAGCATGTAGAGGTTTGTGAGGGGCGTGCGGATTTCTCTTGAGTATTTGAGCATTTTTTCGTAAACTCCTTCAAGTATGATATGGAGGGAACGTTCGAGTATTTCAACACGGCGTTGTTCTGAGGGTTCAAAGAGCGATGATTCTATGAGATGGAAGGATTCTATAAATTCTGGAGCGTCTTCGCGCCAGTTTTCTAGGTAGTATTCTAGGGATTGTTTTATTGTTGAGTATTTTCCGATTTCGATGTCATAGAAGATTTTTTTGAAGTCTAGAGCAAGGGGTCCTTCGAGATGTTGGGCGGCAAAGGCTATTGCTCTTTCTAGATTTGATGTGTGTTTCATGTAGACAACAACGTATAATACTGCTGGAACCATTTGCGAGGATGCGTGTAGACGCCAGGCGTTTGCGCGTCGTTTTGGCATTGTGTAAGTATAATAAAATACAAAAAGACTTGTGATGATACCGAGAAAAACAAAGAGGAAGAGATTCGAGAGTTCGCTGTTTGATAGTGAGTCAAGGCCTGTGGGGAATGCGATGATGTAGTAGGCTGCTGCGATACCAATCGTGATAAAAAATATTGCTAGCGTGGCTATGAGTGAGAGTGTCAGTGCTTGACTTGGGGTAACTTCGAGATGAGCTGTATTGAGTTGATTTTGTATTCTTATTTTATCTTTTTCTGTTATGCGAAGTGTTAGTATGTTTCCAAGAGATTGAGCCCAGCGCTCGTAGCGCGAGAGTTCTGGGACCATTTCTGCTTTAAATCTCTGATATTCTTGTGAGTAGTTTATTTGGTGTTGTTCTGTGTTTATTTGAGATTCGAGTTTTTTGCTGTATTTTTCTATGATGTCTGCAAGTGGTTTTTCTTCTTCCATCTTTTTTATAGGGAAGTAAAGATGGTTGATGTTATAAATTGTGTGGTTTCGGAGTTAGATTTAAGAAGATTAAGACTTTTATTAGTGTATGAGAAAACGAGGGTTTATATTTGATAGTTTGGTGTCTTGGCTTATTTTGCTAGCATTTTTGATTGTGGTGTTTGGGGCTTATGTATATTTGCGTGCGAAGGGTATTAATGCGCTTGACTATATAAGAAATTTTGTGAGGTTGCGGTGATGAATGTACGTGGACAGGACTTTCGTACTTTGCTGATCGTTCTTGTTCTTGCTATTTTTGTTATTGCTTTTTATTATTTTTTCATTTCTGGTAGGGGGAAGGATATTCTTTATAGGGCTGGGGAGATTATTCCTGATTTTGGTGGTGGTGTTGGGAGGCCAGAGGAGGCTACAAGTTTTCGTTATCGTCTTGTTCGTGATGATGTTCAGTATTATGATGGTAATAAATGGGTTGATTTTAAGGGTAAGGGAAAGGTTGCTGTTGCTAATAAGTTTATAGTGCCAGATTCGTTGGCTGCAGGATTGGGCGATTACTACTATAAGGGAGAGCGAGATGCTTCGAAAGAGTTTCGGATTGATCCCGAGGTAACTTTTTCGATTTTTCCGCAAGGCACTCCGGTGCTTAGTGTTTTGATTATTCCGATCAGGCATAGGCAGGGTGTTGTTGGTGCTGTGTTCAAGAACGCTTTTGGAGGGAGTAGTCAGTATGGTGAAGCAAATCTTGATTTTAGGAATTATCTTAGTTTTAGGAGAGATGTTAATACTGAGTTTGAGGGCATTCCTGGAGACTCCGCGCTTTATAAGGCGGTTGCGCCTGGTATGCGTGCGTGGCGTGATAGTGTTTTGAAGCATCCGTTTTTACTCTTTTTCTCTGAGAGTGTGGGAGTTGGTCCGCCTGAGCCATTTT
>CAYPUL010000066.1:0-3811 GCA_964413975.1 Candidatus Woesearchaeota archaeon | reverse complement strand
GGTGCAAAAACACACCAAGAATGTGGAAAAATAATGTTCCAACAACACGCACCAGAAGAATGCGTAGAAGCAGGTCTTACTGGTGAATCTCGCGCAGACGAACGAAAATGCAGAGAAATAATGAAAGAACTCGGCAGAGAAGGCCGAGGCCCTGGTCCTGGAAGAGGACCTCCTGGATTTAATGTAGATTGTCGCAGAATCCAAGATCATGAAGAACGCCTAAAATGTTACGACGGCGTACTCGAAGGCGCAAGAGATGAATTCAAAGAACATCAAGAATTCAGAGACTTCAAACAATTTGAAAGAGGAGGATTTGAATCCCGCGGACCACAAGGCAACTGGCCTCACCAATGTATAGAAGCAGGTGCAACAAATGATCCAGAAGCCTGTCGTCGAGTCATGGAAGAGTGGGGCCGCCAACAACGAGAACAACATGAGCAAGATCGTCAAGAATTCCACCCTCCAGAGTTTAGACCACCAGAAGGACAGTTTAGAGAAGGCGAATTCCACCCACCTGAAGGATTTATACCGCCAGAAGGATTTGTCCCACCTGAAGGATTTATACCACCAGAAGGATTCACACCCCCACCAGAAGGATTCACACCCCCACCAGAAGGGCAACCACTACAACCACCTCCGGAACAAACACCAACACAAACGACAGAATCCTCAGGAAGCTCAAGCACCGGAAGCGGAGAAAGCAGCACAACAACAGGCTCAGTCATCGCTATCGAAAATGCCTTCACTCAATACTATTTCAGCTAATAAAAAACACAAAACTTTAAATCCGATCTTCTCCTCCAACAATCAATGACGCCAAAACAAAAATTTGATCTCATAAAAAAGAACACTGCCGAAATAATCACCGAGGAACATCTCCTAGAACTATTAAAAGAAAAGAAACAGCATGCAGCCTACTGTGGCTACGAACCCTCAGGACCCATCCATCTCGGACACTTAGTAACAATCATCA
The DNA here is from genome assembly GCA_964413975.1 of Candidatus Woesearchaeota archaeon. GTDB lineage: Archaea > Nanobdellota > Nanobdellia > Pacearchaeales > GW2011-AR1 > UBA73. Next base: position 2,838 of record CAYPUL010000066.1, on the reverse strand, counting down.
AACTCCTAGATCTACAAAAAGCAGGCTTCAAAATAAAAATCCTTCTAGCAGACATTCATGCGCTCCTAAATAGAAAAAGCTCTGAATCCCTCATAAAAAAAGAAGTTGAAAACTGGAAGAAAGCAATCAAAGCAATCGGTGTTAACGGAGAAATCATCCTAGGATCAGACTTCCAATTCAAAAAAGAATATCAATCAGAGGTAATGAGGCTCGCACAACACACAACAATAAACCGCGGTCTAAGGAGCATGCAAGAAATAGCACGCGACATCGAAAACGCAACAATCTCACAACTCTGGTATCCCTTAATGCAAAGCGCAGATATAAAACACCTAAGCATTGACATTGCACTAGGCGGCCTTGAACAAAGAAAAGTGCACATGATCGCAAAAGACCTCTCGAACATACTAGACTACAAGTTCATAGCAATCCACACTCCTCTAATAACATCACTCAAAGACCCAAAAGAAAAAATGTCAAAGTCAATCCCCGGATCAGGAATCTCACTCACTGACACAGAAGATGAGATCAAAAAATCAATAAACACAGCCTACTGTCCACCAAAAGAAACAAGCAACAATCCAATCCTACAAATAATAAAGCTCATAATCTTCCCGATGCTAAACAAAATAAATATAGAACGCCCACAAAAATTCGGTGGTAAGAAAACATATTCATCATACGAATCCCTAGAATCAGATTTCGCCGAAGCAAAGCTCCATCCAGCAGATCTAAAATCAGCACTCTTTAGTCATCTCGAAAATATCATCGCGCCAATCAGAAAAAACTACGCCAGATACTAACGTGTATGAAATTCTACAATATCCTTATCTTTTAACTGATGGTCAAGCCCAACACGTTGATTCGGAAACTTCCCAGAAGATCCTGTTAATCGCGTTTCTCTAACGCTCAAAGAAAAACCCTTTAAGATACACTCTGCAACATCTCGCACACGCGCTCCAACAGGCAACACAATCGGCTCAGTACTCATAGCCTTTCCCGGCTCTTTCGTATAAACTCGAATAACACCCATGCACGCAAAGAGCTTCCTCTCCAATACATTAAGTCCATAACCATTCACAGCAGAAACCAAGACTCCAGGAATACGCTTACTCTTCAACCGCTCCTCAAATTTTCTCAATTCACCCCTAGAAAATAAATCAATCTTATTAACAACAACAATTCTCAAGCCGTGAGCTCGTGTCAAATACTTCTCAACCTCGCCCAACTCCTCTAATCGCTCAACAACAATCAACAAACAATCACTGCCATTCACAATCCCAATATCAAACCCTTCATGTCCAATCGAAGGCATATCAATCATCTGAGCCTTAACACCATGATACTCAAAAGTTCCAATAACCGGTGTTGTTGTGGTAAATCCATGATCACTCACATCCGGCCTAGCTCGCGTCAAACGACGCAAGAGCGAGCTCTTTCCCCTTCCAGGTAATCCAACCAAAACACACTGAAAACCTTCCTTTCGAATCCTTCGCGTACCTCCAGACTTCCTAGTACTCGCTCGCTCAAGTTTCTCCCGCAACCTCTTTAATCTACCCCGTAACTCAGCCAACATATTCTCAGAACCCTTATGTTTAGGAGCCCCTCGAATCATCTCCTCAAGCCAATAAATCCTCTCCTCCAAGACCTTTGCAGCCAAGTAGCGCTTCTCCGCAGCAAAATAAGCAGGCCCAGCATTTGTTGACATATCTCCCAAAGACTAAAAACATTTATTAACCCTTCTCTCCAAAAACCTCCATGCAATTCTTCAGAAAAAAACTCCCGAATGGTATAATATTAATTATGGAAAAACGCGAACTACCAATCATCTCTCTTTCCATAACAAACAAATTCGGTGCAGCCTACGAAACCTCTGAAATCAAAGGCATTGCCCACTTCATTGAACATTTACTATTCACAGGCACAAAAAAACGCACACATGAAGATATCTCACGCGAAATAGAAAAACGCGGCGGCATCCTAAACGCATTTACATCACATGATGTCACAAGCTACTGGTTCAAACTACCTGCAGAACACCTATTCACAGGTCTCGACATCCTTACAGACATGTTAAACAACCCTCTCTTTGAAGAAAAAAAATTTGAGAGGGAAAAAAAGGTCATCCTAGAAGAAATAAAAATGTATCATGACACTCCACAAAGACATATCTATGATAAAATAGAATCAAACCTTTATAAAAAACCATTCGGAGAAAACGTGATCGGTTCAGAAAAAACAATCAAGGCACTAGCAAGAGACTTCGTCGGAGATTACTTCAGAAAGATGTACAACCCAGAAAGCTTTATTGTGACTTTAGTTGGAAACGCAGAAATCGAGAAAGTAGCGCACTATCTAGAACAAAACTTCAAACCAACCGCCAACAAACCAATACTCCAAAAACCAGAAAAACAAAATCTCAATTCAACAGAAGAACGTCCAGGAATTGATCAGGCACACTTTATATTCGCAATCCACGCGCCGCTCTTGACCGAACCGTCCTATTATGCGCTCGAAGTGCTCGATGCGTATCTCGCAAACGGCATGTCCTCAAAACTCTTTCTAAAAATCCGAGAAGAGCGTGGACTCGCCTACGCAGTGAAAAGCTCTCTCAATACTGAAAAAAACTATTCCTACTATGCAATCTATGTCGGAACGACAAAAGAAGCACTCCCCGAAATAAAAAAAATTATCCTAGAAGAATTTGAAAACACAAAAGACCTCACAGAAAAAGACATCGCAGAAGCAAAAGAGCGCCTCATCGGGTTACGAAAAATCTCGATAGAAGAAAGCACAAACGTCATGAACGAACTCCTCTACGCCGAACTTATCTCAAAA
>CAYPUL010000065.1:0-3817 GCA_964413975.1 Candidatus Woesearchaeota archaeon | reverse complement strand
GTAATATAAAATAACTATGGAAAAGATAGTATGTTTTGATAAACAAGGAAGATTACTTATAGATGATGATCCAATTGAAGCATTAAGTAAGCTTGGGAAAGAAAGATTAAAAGGAAAGTCTATTGAGATGCTCAAAAAAGAGGTTAGGAGGGAAATAGAGGCTAATCAATAAACTCTAACGCACGATCGATCTCACTGAAATCGTCGTCTGCTGTCTGAATATCTGTATATCCTTCATCTGTTTCTGTGAGCACGTCAAGCTCTTCGCTGCGCATTTCCTCTGATTGGGAAGACTGCATACTGACATATATAAAAATGCTGAGTAGGATAATTGCAATAATTACGAGAAACCATATCAATCCTTTATTCATTGAGCTTTGACCTCCACAATTGTTTCAGTGCAATCAGTTTTTGTTTCATTTTCTCCTTGAGTTCGCCATTCAGAATATCTTTTTTCATTTCTATAATTTTATTTATTATATCTGCTGCATCATCAACATCTATCTTTCCTTTCTCTTGTGCCTTCTCCACACGCTCTTGTAAATCGTAAAGTAGAGCAATAACATAATACTGTGCCTTTTCCTTTCGTTCTTTCGTATCTTCTTCGCTCAATGCTTGCTTCTGCAATCCAGCAGCTCGCTTGAAACATGAATCCTTAGCTCGACCCTCTAGCTTATAACATGTCTGTACTGTTGCATAAAACGCAACACACTTTCCTTGCGTTCGAAGACCTCGACAGGCCTCTTCAATACCTCCTTCGCCGCTATCACTTCCCTGAATCAAGCGACAGCGAATCCTTTCCCTCATTGTTTCAAACTCCTCACAATTCCTCTCTCCTCCTGCTTCTATTTGGGACTCTCTTTGAGGAGGAGATGGTTGTATGAAATTATTGGTGTTATCAGCAACTCGCGCATCATCGCCATATGGAATGCTAGCGCTCCCACTGCTTGGACTTGGACTGGTTCCGCCTTCGCTCACGCCTGCTGCAAACACACTTCCGCTTAATACTAGAATACTCAAACAGATAACTACAAAAGTAATTTCTCTCATGTCTTTAAGAAAGGGTGCATGTATATAAAGATTTCTCGAGTGTGAAAAATAAATTTCCTTGAGAGCAGAAACCAAATCTATTTATACCTTTTTTCTTTCATGCTCTAATGGACCGGAAGCGTATTGTGATACTATACTTTATTATATTTGTTGGTATGCTGCTCTCGCTCTACCTTCTCTATGCACATTTTGTTCCTGAAGGAAATAGGCTCTGTACCTTTGGCCAAATGTTCAATTGTGATATCGCAAACAAAAGTCCATATGCAAATCTCGATGGTATTTCCTACCTATTAACTATTGAGTTTAATCTTCCTCTACCTCTAATAACAATAGCAGACACTCATCCTATATTAGACTTCCTAACAACAAATTCATTTCTTGGTTTTCTAACCTTGCTTATTATTCTTACCCTTGTGAGAAGAAGATACTATTCTCGAGATTTCATGTTCATAGAATACCAGAAGATACAATCTTGGCTTCGGGGGATAACACTCTTCTCGGTTCTCTACGGCGTTTACCTGATATTTGTGCAACATTACATTCTAAAAACATATTGTATTTTCTGCCTTGCTCTTGACCTTGTCCTCTTTAGTGTCTTTCTTCTCGTTTGGAGCGACAAGGATTGATAAGCCAATAAAGAATAAATACTGCCTAATCTTATTATAAGTAACTAAACATGAAGGAGGTGCATGACAAACATTGAGCAACAGATCATAGACCTGGTAGCAACAGATCGTATTGACATACCAATCTCGAGTATGTCTGGAAAGTTGAAACGAACAAAGCCCGAACTAGCAAAAGAAATCGATCTAGAGCCATATAAGGGACGTTATGACGGCAAGAGAGTCCATGCGCGTGTTGAAAGAGAAGATAGATCTAAAGCGCGTGGTATGAGAGAAGGTATCGAACTCTTTATTCGAGAACATCCAAAATATGGTGCAATTCTTCAAGGGATGATTGATGAGAAACGTGAAGAGCGAGAGATTCATCTGTATTTTGGCGTTAATGAAAACTGCCGTCTTAGTGATGATGATTACATCGGTGTTTTAACAGATCTTGGCTTTAGTGGAGCAAGAGCACGTGATCTCTATCTAGAACTTATAGAGATCAGTCGTCAAATCTCACGGAAACGAGGGGAAGAACGAAGTATTCTTATCGGATAAGGTATTTTTTCTTTTTTTATTTTGAAAAATCAAAACTCTATTTTAGGCGCAGCTCTCGTCTCCTCGGGAATCTTCAAATACTCCTTCTCGTGCTTTCCGTACATCTTCGCAAAGATCACTCCCGGGAATGATTCGCATGCATTATTATAGACTAAAATTGAATCGTTATAGTACTGTCGCGAATAGGCTATCTTATCTTCAATCGCGGCTAATTCATTTTGCAACTGTAAAAAGTTCTCATTCGCACGAAGCTGCGGATAATTTTCAGCAATCGCAAATATACTCTTTAATGCATTTTGTAACTCGGCACCTGCCTTCATCTTTTCTGGTAATGACTTTGCGGATACAAGCGCCTTTCGCGCTTCAGTCACCTCGCGAATAACTGCCCGCTCGTGTTTCACATATCCCTGAATAGTCTTTACTAAGTTTGGTACTAGATCAGCCCTCTTTCTTAGCTGAACATCAATCTGTGAGAGTGAGTTATCAATCCGATTTCCTAAGATAACAAAACGATTATAGTAAAAGATAAACATGAGTACAATAATTGCTATAATGATTCCTATTGCAATAAAGAGCCATGCGACCATAATCTCTCTTCAGCGAAACGCTTTTATAAAGCTTTCTCTCTCTTGAGGGATGAAAAAGAAATATCGAGTGTTTATCACCTTTTTAGTCATAGTTGCGCTCATTACAACTCTCTATATCTTTACTGACTGGTTCTCGAAAGTAACTGGCTATATATTCGGTGAGGAAGAGCAGATACGGGTTGCTCGTTGCCTTGAGAAGCATGGTGCTGAATTTTACACCTCCCTTTATTGCGCGGAATGTGAGAAACAAAAACAACTCTTTGGAACAGCAATTAAACTAATCAAATCAGTCGATTGTGGTGAAGATAAAGAGTTTTGTCCAAATGTCAGAGAACTTCCTGCTTGGTACATCAATAAGGAGATTCATTATGGGTTGAAGAATATTTCTGAACTGAACACGCTAGCAGCTTGCAACACACAGAGCTAGTACGAAAATATTTAAACAATCTTTTTTCCTAGTTTTATATTCTAGCCAATTAATTTGATTCCTCTTGCCTATTTTGTAGGGGCTATAATAGGATTAATTGGTTTGTTTTATTTATTAGATGGACTTTGATAGGGTCTCAGAAGAAGATAAAGAGAAAAATGTAAAAGATTTAGAATATAACCTTCTTCTTAATAAACAGAACATTATCTTAATCCTCATTGGAACTGCAATTATATCTGTTACCTTAAGTGACATTCGTCCACTTGGATTGTCAAAGTTTTTGATAGTGGTAATTTTATTTCTGTTAGGATTAGTACTATTAGCTTACTACAGCAATAGATTAGAAGAAAAAGCTCAAGAAATGATTGTGTTCAAACTTGAGAAAACTTTTTAAACAATCTTTTTGAGATGGTAGTGTGAGAACAAAATCAACAATAAAACAGCTTGAGGAACTCCTTATTCAGGTCGGACTGAGAATAGCGAAACGGGGAGAGGGTGCGCTCTTTGTTGTTGGTCATGGTATAGAATATAAGACGCTCGTTGATCAAACTGTTCCTCCTTTCAATGTTCTAGAAAATCCAAAGCTGCTC
>CAYPUL010000064.1:0-3974 GCA_964413975.1 Candidatus Woesearchaeota archaeon | reverse complement strand
GACGGTGACAGATCAAAAACCAAAGAGCCGTTCATAATCCTTATGATCCATCCAATTTAGAATTGCGGCAATAATCTCAATTTCCCCTCCTGAAGTGATTGAATAGAGAAGCCGCCAGCCATTCGGCAAATCATAAATCCAGAGATTATTCAGAGAATACTTGTCAATTAGCTTTTTGGGAATCAGCTCTTTTTTGACGTTTCTCCCACACGAGAAGTTTTCCTGAATTGCATGGATTGCTCGAATGATCCCTCGCTTGATGGGATCGCTTTCTGAGAGTTCATTAAAACTTTTTTCAAGCTCTTCATCTACAAAAACAACTTTGTCAGGCTTCATAGTTTAATTGCAGGTCTCTTTTTTACTTTTTCGAAAAATGCAGGATTCCAAATATATACAACTAGACCTTCATTATCATAAGCAATTTTATGAATACTTTCCAAATACTCCATAATTACTTGAAATGTCTGCCACATGACCTTGCGAGGTAAGTTGTTGAACAACTCTGTTTTCTTGTACGCTCCGCTATGTTGCTCAATACAGCGCTCTACCATAAGCACAGTCTGCAATGTTGGTGACCGTGTAAATGGTGATCGTTCTTCCGCAGTTACTTCCATGCTTATAATATCAGTTGATATTATTTAAATCTTTGCATTGAAAGTAGTATTAGTCTGAGAATAGGCTTATGCCCCGACCGAGAGCAGGACATTTTGTCCAAAATCAAGAGACGCAAACGCTCAATGTATCCTGTTTATGTTCTTATCAATACTTGGTAGTATTTATAATTTTCTAAGACATCATATTTTGCGCAATGTGTTCAATTAGTTCTTAAAACCAAATAAATTTAATGATTTTTGTGAATTTTTCTTTTTTCGCTTCGCTTTCTTCGGAAGATTACCGAGACAACTGACGTTTTCTCAGGACTCTTTCTTTTTCATGTCAAGACAATGCCCTACCGGGCATAATTACAAATGTCTTCGTTAGTCCAATAAACTAGAGTATTAACCGATTCTCTTGTGTCCGGAGGCTTTTTAGCAAAGAAAAGAACATTCTTCAGGGGAGATTTACATTGTGGGCAACAGAGTATGAACTTTTTGTGTTGGGAAGTAAGAGATATATTTTCTTGTAGATCTTTAATTTTTTTCTTCTCTCGTTCGATTCTGACATTTCTTCGACTATAAAGCCCATACCAGCGCACAATCTTGAAACTCTTCGGAGAGATATGTAAAACAAGTCTATCGATAAATTCTTCTACAAATAACCATGTAGAATAACTGTTTCTTTGTTTATCTTTCATCTTGAAATGATTAGGAACATCTTTAATTTCAAGTATTCCTGCATTAAATAGCTCAATGACTTTCTTTCCACCTCTATACAGGTCAAGTATATTGCATGCAGGGTTTTCCTTCCAAAAGGTATCATGCACCTTATACGTATCTTCACAATACTCTTCCCCCTTCCTTATATCTGGGCATTCTTTTAAAGCTATGATCTCAAATAACTTCTTTACATTTGCCTCAACATTCTTGATTTCCTTATCGGCTTCGTCATTTACAGGAGATTGCACAAAGAATTCCTTCACTTCTATTTCCCCCATTCTTACATATTGGTTATTGATATGTAAAACAAAGCAATTTCTTATTTTCAATCCAGCAGATTCATAGCAGTATTTCTGAAAAGAAATATCTTGGAGATAGTCTTCTTTAACCTCGGTTGCGCTTTTAACTTCTATAATATCCCATTCATCCCTTTCCACTGGAACTAAAATGTCTGCTCTTGCGTAGCAGTTTCCATTCTGGTGTATAAATCCTGCTTCAAAGAGAGGTCTTCTTTTCTTGAGCAATTCTCGTGACTTTTTATCGTTGTTGATGGGAGTTTTCTCTTTAATCTCAATTCCATCAGGAAAGAGGCTTTTTGCTAGTTCCCCTACTTTATGCCCCTCATCAAATCTGTGTTGTGTTGCTTCGTCAACTTTTGGTAGTTCTTCGGGGCGGTTGAACATAAGCCAGAGGGCTTTTGGGCAAGTTAAGCCAGCGACATATCGGGATTTTGTTAGAAATGTTTGAGATTTCATTTTAATCCTTATATTCTCTAAAATTGTTTACTAGTTCTTCAAAATTCTTGACATCATGCTTATTAAAACTATTTTCATCAACATAAATGAAATCATATTTTACCTTCTTCTGAACTGAATCAGAGATGAACTTTTATTTTTGATCCCGCTGGAATTCCTGACGATTATTCTTGTCCATTAGAAAATATTCAACCTTACTTCGGTCTTGTTGAATTCGCTACTGGCAATCACCGTCAGATATACGACCAGCGTCAACCATTGAATACTTAGCTAATAAGTAAGAGGTTTATCTTAATTCTTCCCGCAAATCTTCAATTTCAGCATAATTATGCGTAAGTTCTTCTCCTTTTTGTATATCTCGCGTTGCAACCAGAGCGTATTCTTGCAGAGTCAGATTGGCGTTCTTCGAGTGGTTACAAAAACGAATATCATCGAATGCAAGACACCAGCACTTTTCCTTTCTATTCAACATTCCATAGTGCTTAATCGTCCGCTGTACATCTTCAGAAAGTCTTGAAAGTTGTTCTGGAGTCACGATCAAATCAAGATTGTTATTTGATGTATAAACTCTCTCGCCTTTCACAGCAGATTCATCGGCAAACAGACCGATTCCATGAATGGGGCTCGGTTTGAGCACTGTTTGTAGATGAAACATTAGAATTTCCAGCTCAAAAAAGGACCCACAGTATAACTAAATGTCTTGTCAGCTGAAGGCACTTCACTAAGATTAACTCCGATTCCTGCTTCAACCTTTTTTGTTGCGACGCCTGCCCTGAAGTTCTGGCTTGCAAAGTTAATACCTTTACCGCCATAGTTCGTAAGTGCTTCTACCTGCAAAAAGCCGTTGAGCTTTCCATCTTTGCGTAAAGGAGGCGACCAGGTTAATGTCACGACGCTTTCTCCGTTGAGTGTTGGCTCATAATGAGTAGGGACATTGGCGGTACTAATGGTATATAACGTCAAATTGGTACTGATGGGAGAAACCGTGCCGAAGTATTCAAAACCAAACCGTGGAGTTACAAACACTCCTTTTTCTCCATCGATAAACTGCGTTTCATTCACAAGCGTAAATCCTTTTCCTATGTTGAGGCTGAGGTCGATAAAGCTAAAAGGAGAGTGTGTTTTTGAATCATAGTTCCACGTTGTGATGTTTCTGCCAAAATACGTAATCTTATCCTTTACTATGGGACCGAAGACTTTTGTATCTAAAGTAGAATATTTATTCCCTACAAAGGTTTCTACTCTTCCTTGTGGGAGATCTGCTGCATACACTACAGTTGTTAGAGCAGCTACCGTTGCTAATCCTCCCAGCATCTTTGTGAGTGTGTTTTTCATTTTATGTTTCTACTTTGAAGATACAGCATTATTTAATTCTGTACCCTGATTTCTCTGGGAGAAGAGTACTATTTAAAGATTATTCTTCCCCTTAGGGGGAAGAGGGGAAAGATTTATGAAGAGAAGAGTCTTCTTCTCATTATGGATGTTCTAACTATTCTTGAAGACATCGGACTGACGCGAAATGAGATTAAAGTCTATTTAGCTCTGCTTTCTCTAGGTTCAACGACGAGCGGACCCTTAATCAAACAGACAGGGTTACACACTTCAAAAGTGTATGATTCACTTGAGCGTCTGAGCGAGAAAGGCATCGTTTCTCATTATCTCGAGGATAACTCCAAGCACTTTAAGGCTGTGGATCCCGTGCGCCTGAAAGATTTCTTAGCAGAAAAGAAGAAGAAAATCACTCAGCAAGAAGCGGAAATTATGAAAATCACCAAAGATGAAAAACGAAAAGCCGATATGAAGCGTGCTGCGCGCACGTTTGCCAGGATCGATGCCGCACGAGAAATTGCAAGCGAACTCATGCGTCTCGGACTCCATGCCTAATCCCCCACGTGTACGCATT
>CAYPUL010000063.1:0-3981 GCA_964413975.1 Candidatus Woesearchaeota archaeon | reverse complement strand
GGCGAGTTGTGTTATGCGGTGGGTGCGGGAGGTGCTTTCGGTGGCAGTGTAGACTGCTTTGCCCTCTGCGCCGCCTTTGTCTTTTGGGAGTTGGACATTGACCGAGAGCGTGAGTGCTAATTGGGTTTTTCCACAGCCAAAGGCGCCATATGCTTCGGTTATTGCTTTTGTCTCAATTCCCTTACCACCAAGGATGTTGTCGAGGTTTTCTGAGCCTGTTTTTATGTAACAAATGTCTTCCCGTTTTTTTGCAAATTCTACACCGTCAATGAAACCGAGATTAAGCATCTCACGTGCGGCTTGGATTGCTTTCCGCGCGATTCCTTCGCCGACTCCCGCGGTATTAGCAAGCGTTGCTGGGCTCATGACTGCGAGGCCCATAAGGTCGTAGACGCCTGCTGCTTCCAGTTTTGCGGCAATGCCCGGACCAATGCCTGGCACATTCGTGAGTGAAAGCTCGCCCTCTTTTTTTGTTTCCTCCATGGAAGCAGATACCGTGCAAGGTTTATAAATTTTATATCAATGGAGGATATAGTTTTTTATTGTTTTGCTTCAAGTTGCTGAATAAGGATTTCTGGATTTACGTTCTCGATTGACTCAATGGTAAATTCGGTTGTGTTGTATAGGGTATTGTTTCTGATTCTTCCGGTAAATATTTTTTCTTCTCCGATTAGTTTCTCTTTGTACTTTGCGTATTCTTCTAGCGAATAGATTTCGGTATCTGTTAGCCCAAGTTCTTTTATATGGTCTCCAACTATGATTGCTCGTACTGTTTCTGTTCCGTCGTCTATAATTATGGTGAGGAGCGCTCTTTTTTGCGGTTGTATTTTTCCATGGTCTTTGCATTCTCCTTCGAGGACTCGTTTGTTGCAGTCAGGACAGGTTTCAAAATAGCGTGGCTCGTATGCTTGCACAATGAGGGCTCGTGTTTTTAATGACTCGCCTGGTTTTGCTTCGCTTAGTTTTTTTTCAGTAAATATCTTTTCGGTTATGACATTTTCTAATCTTTCTTTGCTTATCTTTACATCCGCGAATGATGAGAGATGGAGCTCGGTGTTTCTGATGTTTGCATTTGCTATTTCGATAACGTCATCTTCTTTTATTTTTTTTGTTTCTATGAGTGAGATGTGGCTGGTATCCCAGAGAACAACGTTGATGTTTCCTGTTTCATCTGCGAGGAGGAGGTTTGCTACTCTTCCTTCACGGCCGTTTTTATTATACTCTCGTATCGGAGAGATTTTTATTATTTTTCCTATGAGGTTTGCGCGTTTCATGCCCTGAACGAGTTCGGCTATTTTTAGCCGTTCTTGATCTAGGTTTATTCCGAGTTCTGCCGCGACTATTTGCGCGGCTCCTTCTCTTGATATTAGGCCTGAGAGTTTTGCCTTTTTTGCTTCTACTTTTCGTTCGATCTCATTTTTTTCAAGGTTTGAGGATTTTGCGATTCGTTCGATTAGTTGTGTGTAGTTGTCCATATTTCGAGAGAGTTATTTTTGTTTTTAAAGATTGTTGAGATTGTTTTCTTCTTTGATTTGCCTCTTTCCATGGATTACTCTCCTTGTGTATGAAACGAAACATATTTAATTCTTGTTTTTTTGTTTCTGAGATGATATTTCAAAAGGGGGCTGCTTTGTTTGCGACTGAGCTGGGGCGGGAACAGGGGGAGGATGTTCTTTATGTTAATATGCTTGGGGCAGCTTTTGTTCCTTCGATCGCTGATGACTCGAGCGTTATGAGCCGTACCCTTAGTTTGTTGACGGATAATTCTAGTGTCTCGCGGATTGTATTTGTACAGCAGCGGAATTATACATATCCTCCGGACCAGGTTTTTTTGCTTGCTGAGATTGCGCGCGTGTATAATTTTTTGATGAAGCAGGATGATATTTTATCTCCGCAACGACTTGGTTTACTAGGGAATCCTTCTGCGGCATATGAGGACTTACGTTCTCTCTTGGATTCTTTGTTTCGCGATCCGCTTGGATGTTATCTCGAATTGCGCCGGCGTATTCAGGATATGCGGGCACAGCTTGAACAAGGAGTTGGAAATCGATCTGCGCTGGTGAATTACGTGCGGCTGCTTGAAAGGGTTTTTCATTTGCTTGAGGGTACTTCGCTAGTTAAACAGAATATTGGCTCGCTGTCTGAGTCAAGAATACGAAGACGAGAGATCTATAAAGAGATTTTTCGACCTGCTGTGTTGCCGAATTTTACGTTTACTAGATTAGCAAGTCAGTTACCTTCTGATGCTGCTTTGATTGATCAGTATGAGATTCTGAGCGATTTTGAGAGTATTCCGGTGACTATTCTTAAACGGCGGAATGATTCTAAGTACTTTTACCACATTATGCCTTCAGAGTATGGATTGAGCGAAGAGCACCACCTTTTGTTGAATTTGGCTCGGGGTGTTTTATCAGAGCATCGTCCGAAGGTTGAGGAGTATAGTGACCCGATGCGAACGCGGCAGGTTTTTTTTAATATATCGCGGGATATGCTGTCTGAGTTGGCGCAGCGTCAAGGGATACGGTTGACTCATCGCGAGCTAGATCGGCTTGCACGCATTCTTGTTCGGCACACTATTGGTTTTGGATTGATTGAGGTTTTGTTGTTAGACAATCGATTGCAGGATATTGTGCTGAATGCGCCGATTACGTTGAATCCTATTTTTGTTCGCCATGAACGGTATGATGAGTGCGTTACTAATATTGTTCCTAGTTTTGAGGATGCGAATTCGTGGGCTGGGAAGTTGCGGTTGCAGAGTGGTCGGCCATTGGATGAGGCAAATCCTGTTTTGGATAGTGATCTTGTTTTAGAACATGCACGCGCGCGAGTTGCTGCGATTAATGAACCGTTATCACCGAGTGGACTTGCGTTTGCTTTTCGAAGACATAGAGACGAACCTTGGACTCTTCCGTTGTATATTCATAATCGGATGTTAAATTCGTTTGCTGCAGGGCTCTTGAGTTTTATGATCGATGGTTCTAGGACGCTGTTGGTTGCGGGAACGCGGTCTGCTGGAAAGACTTCTTTGTTAGGGAGTTTATTGTTGGAGATTTTACCAAAGTATCGCGTGCTTGTTGTGGAGGATACGTTAGAGTTGCCTGTTGATAGTTTGCGTAAGATTGGTTATGATATCTTAAGAATGAAAGTTCGGTCTGCTCTTATTTCTGGGACGACTGAGGTTGAGGCGTCTGAGGGAATTCGGGCTAGTTTGCGGTTGGGTGATAGTGCGCTTATTGTTGGAGAGGTGAGGAGTGCTGAGGCGCGTGCGTTGTATGAGGCGATGCGTGTTGGTGCTTTGGCTAATGTTGTTGCAGGAACAATTCACGGGGATTCTCCTTATTCTGTGTTTGATAGGGTTGTGAATGATCTGGGTGTTCCTGTTACTAGTTTTAAGGCTAGTGATTTGATTATTGTAGCAAATCCGATTAAGACACCGGATGGATTACACTCTCTGAAGCGGGTAGTGCAGATTGCAGAGGTCCGGAAGCATTGGACGCGCGACCCCCTTGAAGAGCGGGGGTTTGTTGATCTTTTGCGATATAATGTAGAAAAGGATGAGTTGGAACCGACGCCAGAGTTGATTAATGGCGATTCTGAGGTTATTAAGAGTATTGCTGGAAGTGTGAAGGGGTGGGCTGGGAATTGGGATGCTGTGTATGATAATATTATTCTTAGAGGACAAGTAAAACAAGAGATTGTGTCTGCTGCATTGAGGTTAAGGAAGCCCATATTGATGGAGGCTGCGTTTAATGCGGTTGCGAATGGTGCGTTTCATCGCATTAGTGATGAAGTACGGCAGGAGATTGGGATTCCATGGAGCGAGAAGGTTTTTCCAAGGTGGAAAGAATGGTTGGATAAGACTGCTGAAGGGTTTTAGAAGAGTAGAGAAAGGAATGAGTGAAGAAAAGAAAATCCTCAACAGAAACCTTTATATATGTGTATGCACATATTTACACAGGATGAAGAAATGGTAAATATAAC
>CAYPUL010000062.1:0-4201 GCA_964413975.1 Candidatus Woesearchaeota archaeon | reverse complement strand
CCATTCAAAATAGGAAGAGATCGCTTTGTCGAACTTTGTGAACAATTACTCAAAGAAACGTCCACAGATACAATAGAAATCTTCTCACGTCTCGGTATATCATTCACATCCTACAAAGAAGGCGATCACATAGGTGCAATATACAAAACAGATTCTCCAAACTACAGAGCAGCAACACAAGCAACCTTCATCAATCTATACAAAAAAGGACTCATCTACGAAGCAACACGCATTAACAACTGGGATCCTATCCTACAAACAACAATCGCTGACTCAGAAATAGAATATCGCAATCTAGCAAGTACATTCAACGAAATCGTATGGAAGGTCAAAGAAACAGGGGAAAAAATTATCATAGGAACAACACGCCCAGAATTAATCTGCACCTGCGCAATGGTTATCTATCACCCAACAGACAAGCGATATACTCACCTAAAGGGGAAACATGCAATAACGCCTATCTTCAACACAGAAGTACCAATACAACCCCATACATTAGCAAATCCAGAAAAAGGAACAGGCCTTGTCATGATGTGTTCAGCAGGTGATCTCTCAGACATACAATTCTTCCGTGAAATGCATCTCAAGCCAGTAATAGCAATAAATCAAGACGGAACAATGAATGAACATGCCTCCTTCCTCCAAGGACGTAAGGTAAAAGAAGCACGAGAACAAATTCTAATAGAACTAGAACTACAAAATCTTCTAGAGAAACAACAAGAAATTATACATAGCACACCAGTCTCAGAACGCTCAGGAGCAGAGATCGAGTTTATAGCAATGCCTGAGTTATACCTAAAACAATTAGAATTCTGCGAAGAGTTAAAAAAAATTGCAAAGAAAATAAGATTTTACCCTACAGAAGCACGAGAAATCCTAAAAAATTGGATTGATACAATCTCAATCGACTGGCCTATCTCCCGTAGAAGATATTATGCAACACCAATCCCACTCTGGCATCACAATGATCTTGTTGCACTCCCACCTCCTGGAAAATACTATCAACCCTGGAAAGAAAAGCCCCCTCTAGATTCTCTCGTTATGAAGAATAATAAAAAAATAGGTACCCTCAAAGATTTCAAATCCTTATCATGGAAAGGAGAAGAACGCGTATTCGATACCTGGATGGACTCTTCGATATCGCCACTCGTCATTCTAAAATATAACGAAGATAATAAATTTTTCAAACGCGCTTATCCAGCAACACTCCGCCCTCAAGGAAAAGAAATAATCAGAACCTGGCTCTACTATACACTCCTACGCTGTTATCTCGAAACAAAAAAACCCTGCTTCAAGAACATCTGGATCAACCAACATATCCTTGACGAAAAAGGGAGAAAGATGTCAAAATCCGCAGGAAATGCTATTGACCCTAGACAAATCATAGAAGAAGACGGCGCAGAACCTCTAAGGCTCTGGGCAGCACTCGAAGGCGATCTCACAAAACAAGACTTCCTTGTCTCACGTGAAAAAATCCGTGCAGAAGCAAAAACAATAAACAAACTACTAAACATAACGCGTTTTATCCTTCAGTTCAAAAAACCAAATAAAAAACCTGTATTTACAGCACTAGACCTCCTAATGATTGCACACATCGAAGATCTAACCTATCAAACAAAAGAAGCCTACGACAAATACAACTTCCATCAACCCGCATTGAAAATACGTGAATACATATGGGAAACCTTCGCATCGCACTATCTCGAACTAGTAAAAAGCCGTGCATACAACGAGCAAAATCAATTCACAAAAGAAGAAACCCAATCAGCACACTACACCCTACACACAATACTCGAACGCCTCATAATCCTATTATGCCCAATACTACCTCAACTAACAACACAAATAGGCCACTTGCTAAATATAGATCCAACAATGGAGCAATTCCCAAAAGGAAAAAAAAGAAAAAAGGAATCAGAGGACATCAATAAAATTATAAAATTCAACAGTTCAATCTGGAAATCAAAAAAAGAAAAAGGAATCTCGCTCAAAGAACCTCTACAAAATATCCCAATACCAAAAGAGCTCAAAGACTTCGAAAAAGATCTCAAAGCCTGTCACAAAATCTAACAGATCTTCATATCGAACATACCAATGAATTTATAAACGAAAATCAATTATATGAAAAATGAAAAGAAAAAACATCTTTATCATCAGACACGCAGAAAAATCTCAAGACGGTCTCTCAATAACCCCTCGCGGCAAACTCCAAATCAATCATCTCATAAAATACCTAAAAAAACTAAATATCAATAAAATCTATTCTAGTGACATCCCGCGTTGCATCATGACAGCAGAACTAATCAGAAAAGACATCCCAGTAGAAGTAGTCTACAGTCCAGCACTCCGTGAAGTCGCTAACAACGTCTGGAAAACCCCTCAAAAAAATAGAACAGAAATTACAAAAATAGCGCAACTCTTCAAAACAATCCTAAAAGATGAAAAAAATACTATCCTCGTTATATCAAGCGGCAATGTCAACAAAATTCTTATCACACAAGCAATGCGCGCCCCTTCGAACAACGCATACTTCATCCAGATACCAACCTGTATCAACCACCTTGAAATCATCGATAATGAAATACGAATCGTCTCAATAAATAACACCTCCCATCTACCAGAAAGACTAAGGATAAGACAAGACTACTAAAAAAATTAGTAACTCTTCCCAACATACGCAAAATAATCAGCACGTTTCCTACACACAACACATCGCTCCGCTGCAAGCTCTCGCGGCTGTTTATCCGGAATATTCAACACCTTTGCTCCTCCACTATCAAATTTCAACTGATCCTCACACTCATGTTTCTTACATAGCGGTGTAAATGCAATATTCTTCCCTGCAATAGCTTTCTTCACATCAATCAAGCTCTTCACACGAACAACATGATCATTCAACAATTTCTCAGCCTTCCGAAACAACCCTTCCTGTATATCTTCCAGAATCCGAGCAACATTCTTTCTCAAATTTCCAACGCTAACACTCTCCTTCTTCCCACTATCCCGTCGCACAATCACAACTTGTTCTTTCTCCACATCGTCTGGTCCAATCTCAACCCGCAACGGAACTCCCTTTAACTCCCATTCATTAAATTTAAACCCAGGTGTATAACCCTCTCGATCATCCAAGACAGGATGAAACTCCTCAAGAGCTTGTAAAATCGCACGAGCCTCTTTCAATACACGCTGCCGAGAATCCTCAAACAAAATAGGTACAATAACAACTGAATAAGGCGCAATCCTTGGCGGCAACACCAACCCCTTTGAATCAGAGTGAACAGCAAACATCACACCCAACATCCGAGTAGAAATCGCAAACGTATTCTGATAAACATACTGCTTCTTCCCCTCCCTATCCAAAAATTCTATACCATAAGCCTTAGCAAAATTCTGTCCATCATAATGAAAATCAGGTCCTTGCACACATCTCCCATTAGGCATATAAAACTCCATCGAAATAGTATACTCCGCCCCAGCAAACTTCTCTTTCTCAGACTTCCGCCCAATCAAACTCGGCAACGCAAGAAATCTCTCACACACCTCTTTATATAAACCAATAATCTCATCCTTCTCTCGTTCAGCCTCTTCCTTCGTTGCATAAGCAGTATGCCCTTCATTCCACAAGAACTCACGTGTGCGCAAAAATGGCACAGGATGTTTAAACTCCCATCTAACAACATTATTCCACTGATTCAACTTAAAAGGCAGATCCCTCCAAGATCTAATCCATTTCGCATACGACTCATACATAATTGCCTCTGAAGTCGGTCTAACAGCAAGTCGCTCACTCAACTTTTTATTCCCTGCCTCACTCACCCATGCCACTTCAGGAACAAATCCTTTAACATGTTCCTGCTCCCTAGCTAATGTCCTCTCAGGAATAAACAGCGGAAAATACGCGTTCTGTATTCCAAATTTCTTAAAACGCAAATCGACCTCCCGAACAATCCTCTCCCAAATCGCATATGCCAAAGGACGAAAAACAATACACCCAGAAACACTAGTATAGTCAGCCAAATCAGCCTTCACCATTATCTCCGTAAACCATTCAGAAAACTCATCCTTCTCGACACTAACACCCTTATCGCCCCGCTTATTCTTCTCACTCATCCCCCTCCCTAGAAACCAAGTTTATTAAATCTTACGAACAACAATTTCACCCACCTATACATTATCCCAAACATCATCCCCTTGTTAAAGA
>CAYPUL010000061.1:0-4209 GCA_964413975.1 Candidatus Woesearchaeota archaeon | reverse complement strand
ACTTTATTGATCCAGTCGTTACCGCGCTTGGTGAGATTAAAGATCTTGTAACCTTTGATGATGCCTGTTTTTTTATCGCGGCCCTCGAATACATCGTCCGATATTTCGTTGAAGTAGGAAGGGCTTGGTGTGCCTATGAATATCTCTAAGATATCCGCTTCCTTGTCGTAATCTATTTCAATGGTTGTTTCTTTCATCTTCGAACGAGCTTTTGTGTGAAAAAAGCTGATTTTGTGAAGCCGCTGCCATTTAAATGTTAGGCCAGATGAGAACGATGATGCCAATAATGATTGAGAGAATAGCAGTGATATTAGGTTTTGTTTGTTTTGGCATGTTGTAATAATGGGAGGGAGGTATTTAATTGTTGCTGTCGTTGATAGAGGAGATTCAAGAGTCTTGCGATGTGATAGTATTGCTCTATTTGATGCTCTGACGAGCCGAAATGGACTGTGAGAACACGATTATCAATGGTATTGTCTGCCTTGAGGTAGAGTAATGCTGCGAGAGTGGCGTGTAGATGAGGGTATTTCGCTTCTGCGAGGGCGTGATAGTTCTTAAGATGGGGGGGCAGAGTGTTTTTTTTATTTTCACCCCTTCTGCGTACGCGAGAGAGATCAGCGTCCTTAAGAATTGTGATATATGCGCCATCCCTGAGGAGCTTTTCTTCTGCAATTCGCCGCATTGCTGTGCGATACTGGCCAAAAATTGTCTTTGGAAGATGCGTGTGGAACCGTCTGGGGACAGGATAGTGTCTGTTGGGATCGTCTTCTCTCTGAGGATTCTCCTTTTTTTCAGAAGATAGAGAGACAGGCAGCTCTAAATTGTCTCTTTCGCCTGTTTCGAGGGCAAGCTCTTGATTGGGGCAGACACTTTCGACGCCGCGCTCATAGCTTTTTTGAGTGGGATGTTGGGCGCACCATTGCTTACGGCGCTCAATTTCTTTGTGAGGAAGGAGCATTTCATTGGGATGGGGGCCTCTTTTTTTCGCCATGCAGCATACAAGAGCATAGACTATAAAAGGATTGTGGTTTTAAACCCCTGAAGAGGAGGTTCCATCGTTCAACGAGCGTAATGAAACGTCCTCCTCTGGGAAAAAGAGGTGATCGAGGGAGAGAGTAATTTAGAGTATTTAAATGTTTCCCTTGTGAGGCTGTAGGGGGCAGGTCGTTTGGCTGTTTTTAGTGTTTAAACAGGTGTTTTTTTCTTTATTTAGAGTGTTTTTGCTTATTTTTTCTCTCTTTTATTATTTTCATATCTCTGAAAAGGGGGATTTCTTGATTTGTTATTTTACCTGTTAAAAACGCAATATTTAAATACTTTACGTATTTCTTTAGTATATGTTTGAATGGCTTTTCGGGAATCGTCAAAAAAATAAAGATGATGAAATTAAACAAGGCTTCTCTACAGTGAAACGCGATATAGAAGTTATTGGAAAGTGGATTAAACACCTTGAAAGTCAAGATAAACAGCTGTTTGATGCTATTTTAGAGGTTCATCGGGATTTATCGACGATAAAAAATGATATTCGAGAATTGCAGGAACGTGCTGAAAAGCTTTCTTTGGCGGCTGACGAGCAACAGCTGTTGGCACCAACAGCTGTTTATGACAAACAAACAGCTGTTGGTGCTGTTGGAAATGCTGTTCAAACAGCTGTTCAAACAGGTAGTTTTTATAATATTTTTAAGAATTTAAGCGCAAATGAGCGTCTTGTCCTTTTTACGCTTATGAACAGTGATATGAAGCTTAGCTATGAAGATCTGGCTCTCTTGTTGGGAAAAGAAAAATCAACTATAAGAGGACAGGTCAATGCCATCAAACAGAAGTGTGGAGAGCTGATTCAGGAAATTAGTGAAAAAAATGGGAAAAAGAGGGTCTTTGTGCCTGATGAAATTAAGGAAAAACTTGCAAAATATGCAAAAGTGAGGGTTGGAAAGAATCGAAATGTTCGCACTATCCAAAAGAAGGAGAGTGTTTAGAATAATCTATGGCTAAAAAGTGAAAAGTGAGAGTTGTGTGGCTAAGTTTTTGAGGGAAAGGCATAGCAAAAAGAGAAGGGTGGGCAGGGTGATGTGGGAAGAGTGAGATCTTTTGGCTAAAAAGTGAGGAAACATTCGTTGGTACGAAGAAATGTTTCTGATGTGGAAAAAAGTGAGTTATTTAAACGAACTTTAAAGAGAAATTTATTCGTGAAAAAGAGCGTAATTCGAGAAGAAAAGAGATAGCGAGAGCTTTAATTGAACTTAATCGGTATGGCGAACACTTTTAAAGTTCACGAAGGGTGAGAAGGGTTTGGAGCGAGGCAATGCGTTTGAGGTCTTTAGAAATTGTTAAACGAACTTTTTTGTTATCTTCTTTGTGTTTTTGGAGCGGGATGCCTTTGCGCGTCAGTTTGAGGACATAATCCCTGATGGAGCTTTCTGAAAGCTTCAATCGAGCAGCGAGCAGTGGATAATCGACGATGATGCCCTCTTCTTCGAGTTGGTAGATAGCAGAGAAAACAAGCATCTCTTGAGCAGTGAGGTGCTTGAATTGCTGTCGGAGTTGCTGCTTGATTTCGTCGAGAGAGTTGATCACTTGGGCCACTCGAGTTAAGGAAGAAGGGGGGAGGGGATTGTTGGAAGATTCATAGGGAGAAAAGCTGTGTTGGTTTGTCTGTCTGTCTGTCTGTCTGTCTGTTGGAACCCCTTCATTTCTACTGGAAAAGTCTAAAAAGGGGGTCTTTAGGTCTTTTAGAGGCAAATTATCTGTTGGAGTGTTGGAATGTGTTGGAACATCTGTTGGAAAGATGTGTTGGTTTGTTGGGCTTTGAAGGGGATGTGTTGGGGTTAAAGAAGAATGTGCTGGAGTGGGTGTTGGTTGGTTTGTCTGTTGTAAAAACGATTTTAACTCCTCTATTTGATTTGAGAGGGATGAGATTTGAGAGCGGAGTTCCTCGATGTCTCGTTTTGCGCGGGAGAACGATTCTTTGAGCTTTGTGTCATCCATGTGTATTAAAAAGAGGGGGGGATTATAAATACTATGCTGCTAGAAATGGCATATTAAGGTATCTGCTTTTTGACTTTCTTACTCACTGCGTCTATACGCTTCGATACATATGCCACATCGGCTTGTAAGAGCGAAGAGGAATACTGTTGTACTATTGACTCTAAAACCGTGTATTCTCCTAATGCTTCTTGCAGGTTGAGTATCACCGATTTCTTATAATGCTCTATAAGCTCTCGATGTGTTCCTGAACCTCTTCTCCTCGCATTGTCTAACCCCTCTGAGGCATGGTTAGCTCTGAGCAAGTAGTCAAATAGTTCTTGTCTCGTTTTTTCATATTCTCTTCCTAACTCAAAATAGAATCTGTTTGGATCTCCGCCTATTCTTATGTTGCTTAGATGGGACATTTGTTCAAGCTGTCCTGATACGCCAGATTCTGCCGAGGGATTTCCGCCTATTCTTATGTTGCTCCGATGGGACATGGAGAACTAAGAGAAAAGAAGTTAATAAAGATTTAGGTTGTGCGCTGGTGTTTTTTGTAAATTTCGTAGACTTCGTTGGAGAGACGCCAGCGGCGGCGCTTTTTGTAGTCCTTGCCGTCTTTGTTTTTGGCTACTTCGATGACGAGCTTCTTCTGCTGAAGTTCGAGAAGAAGTGCGTGGGTAAACTCTTCATCGCGGGCAATCTCACGTGCTATGGCGTTCGTGAACTGGGCTTCGGGGGCGACTGTAAATAAGTAGTGGAGGAGCTGCTCAGCGATTTTGTCGCGTTTGGATTGGGAGAGGCGGGGCATAGGTATTTAAGGAAAGAGGATTATTTAAAGAGATGGGATGGAAGGAGTGGCCTCTGTGGGTGAAGGGGATTATTGTTGGTTTTGTAGTTGGCATTGTGCTGCTTATTTTAGAGATCTCTATTGGTGAAATGGGGAATAAAACTTGGGGAGAGGTAGGAGTCTCCTTGTTTACAAGTGTGTTACTTATTACAATAATATTTACCGTTGCTGGAGTCATTATTAGGTCTTCTTGGTCTTCTCCTACTGCCAAGGGAGTTATTATTGGACTCGTGTCATATATAGTCATTGTGGGATATGCCTGGTTTTATGCTATGGTCAACCCTAAATGTACTGGGTTATCAGGGTTTGCATGTGGATATGCTGTTGCTTGGAGTATTATGACTTTGTGGGTCGCTATCCCTCTTGGTGCATTGATTGGATGGATTGTGGGGAAA
>CAYPUL010000060.1:0-4290 GCA_964413975.1 Candidatus Woesearchaeota archaeon | reverse complement strand
AACAACAATTTCACCCACCTATACATTATCCCAAACATCATCCCCTTGTTAAAGAAATCTTTCCTTTATCAGTTACTTTAATTATCTCAGTTTCCATATCAGAATAAGAATTTCCTTACCTACAAATTTTTCTATTTAATCAAACTTTAGACCCAAGACCCTCTCGATAAAATCTTCGATTCGTGTTAATCTTTCTTTGTTTAGAAAAACCTGTAAACCATAACTTGCCGGTTTTTTTATCAGCCACCCATCCTTGATTAATTGTTTTGCCAAGTTCTCAACATCCTTGCCAAGATGTTTGGGAAAGCCCCTTCTCAAAGTATCAAAATGGGTATGAACTCCACCAAGTACTCTCTTTTTTCTCAAATGATAAAGCAATCTTGCTTTGATTCTATCTGGAGTAAATTCCATGAAGCATTAAGAACTAAAAGATATTTAAATGTTTTTAAGTTTGAAATTTAATAACGAGATTAGAAACATTTATAAACTACCATCTTTTAAAGAAGTTATGGCAAATAAAGATGGATTAGAAAATGATAGCATCTTGGTTGAAGTATTTGGAAATAATCCAACAATAAAAGTTTTAGATTTTTTAATAACCTTCGCAGATTTTGACTATCCATTAACCGAGATAGCAAGGAACTCAGGCGTAAGCTATTCCACAATGCAAACCTTTTGGCACAAACTTGAAAAAAATAATATTGTAATAAAAACAAGAAGAATTGGAAAGTCAGATATGTATAAATTAAACACACATAATCCGGCAGTAAAAGAATTGATAAAATTAGACTGGAAACTAACTAAAAATTCTGGAAAAGAAATCTTAGTTGAAGCATAAATCTTCCGCTTTGTATCTTGATAATCACTAGAATTGTGTTTCAAAACTTAGGATATTACAACCTCTTTTTTGTTAGAATCCACAAACAAAATAATTATAAACTATCATAACAAAAAAGTACCATGAGACTCAAAGAAAAAGATCAAAAAAGAAATCCATATCACATACCACTCGAGGTTCTCTGCCAAGAACAAAACGAACCGCCATATAAACATCTAGAACAAAAGCCAGAAATCGACTACGACTCTGGCGCAATCATCCATCGAATCTCTCCAACAGAACTCCCTCCGAATGTCCTTGGTATGTACGTCCCATCACAACACGCAATCTATCTCGCAACTGAAGATCCTTTCGTACTATACCACGAATCAGGTCACGCTCGCGGTCTCGCTGATGAGGAAAAAACAGACAACTATGCAGCCTCAAAAACAGGCTACAACCTTCGCGGACTTCTCTACTGGCGAAGAAAAGCAGCATAATGTAAATACTGGGTCCAGGAGGAATCGAACCCCCGTCCCAAGGTTTCCTCTCGTCCAAACCGAAGCCTTGTATTCTATCCACTAAACTATGGACCCAAACTACTAAATAAAAGCCTTTTTTAATCTTATTGTCTTAAAAGAGCAATGAAAAAAATAATAGCTGCACTAACAACACTTATCGCAACAATCGTCGGCGCAGGTATCTTAGGAATCCCCTATGTAACCTCACAATCAGGATTTCTGATAGGCGTCATAAACCTTATCATCGTCGCAGCAATCATAACAATTATCAATCTCTACCTAGCAGAAGTTGGTTTACGAACAAAAAATAATCATCAACTCGCAGGCTATGCAGGGCGATATATCGGAAAAAAAGGAAAAACCCTCATGTTCCTAGCTTTCTTTTTAGGAATCCAAGCAGCACTCCTAGCATACTTAATCGCAGAAGGAGAATCAATCTCATTTATCCTATTCAACACAACAAAATACAAACTTTACACTGCAATTGCTTTTTGGTCAATACTCTTTATACTAACGAACAAAGGTAGAAAAGCCTTTGAAAAAGTTGAAAAAATCAGCGTCTCCCTTATCCTCGCATCTATTCTCATACTAACACTAACAAATATCACAAAAATAAAAACTTCGAATCTAACAACAATCAATCTCCAACACATTCTCACGCCATTTGGTGTTATCTTCTTCGCCTTTCTAGGCTTTGCTGCAATCCCCGAAGTCGAACGCATCCTAGCGAATCACAAAGAAAAAACAAAAAAGACAATAATTACGGCGAACGCCATTATCCTAATTCTCTATATCATTTTCACGCTAATTGTCGTAGGCACCCAAGGAAGCACCACATCAAAAATCGCAACACTCTCGCTAGGCAAACCATTTATCTTACTAGGAATCCTAACAATATTCGGAGCATCACTTGCACTATCAACAGCCCTCATCGACTCTTTCATTACAGACTATGCACTATCAAAAAGAAAAGCCCGGATCATCACATTATCCCCTACCTTAATCTTATTTACAGTACTCATTATACTTGACAAAGCAATCTTCACAAAAATCCTAGCACTAGGCGGCCTTATATCGGGCTCCCTTACAACAATCCTTATTCTAATGATGATAAAAAAAGCAAAAACAAAAGGCAATCGCAAACCAGAATTCTCGCTCCCCTACTCAGACATCCTAGCAGCACTCATAATACTTCTTCTCATCCTTGCCACATTCCTAGAAATCAAGGCAATATTCTAATCCCCTCCAAATCTTCGCTGCCGTCTTGAATATTCCTCAATCGCCATCCGCAACTCGCGAGGTCCAAACTCAGGAAAATAAACATCACTAAAATACAACTCAGAATAAATACCCTGATATGCCATAAATCCTGAAATACGATGCTCACCACTCGTTCGAATAATCAAATCAGGCTCAGGCACATCACCACTGTCCAAATAAGCAAAAAAACCCTTCTCATCAATCTCCCTCCTCTCTTCCTTCAAAATGCGATTCACAGCCCGCACAATCTCATCTCTCCCTCCATAATCCAAACAAAGCTGAACAACAAAGCCCCTGTACTTCTTTGTTTTCTCTTCTAATCGTTCAATCTCGTGCACAATATCTTTCGGCAATCTATCCTTTCTCCCTAAATGTCTAAATCTAATCTTCTCTTTCGTAGCCTCCATATCAAATTTACGCAAACCATCAAGAATCAAGCGAAACACAACACCAATCTCCACTTTCCCACGCTTCCAATTCTCAGTTGAGAAACCCCAAAGAGAAAAATACTTCACACCCAAAACTCTCGCTTCATTAAATAATGCCCGCAAATTCTCAAAGCTACCTGCTTTCAAATATCCGCGCTCTCCATCCAATCCTCGATTCCGCGCCCACCGCCGATTACCATCAGGAATAAGAGCCACGTGTTGCGGAATATCCAAAGCCATAACCACAAAAATTACATAACGGTATTTAAAGCTTTAGAAAGTCTATTTTATCTTCCTAAGTTTAACGTGCAAATCCCTATCGCAACAACTGCTCCATAATCTCACGAACAATCCGAAAATCAGCCCGCCGAAGTGTCTTTTCCATAACGCGTCCAATCAAAAAGTTCAGTACCTTATTATCCCCAGTCTTATACCGTGCAACAGCCTCACCTTCCTCTGAAATAACTCCCAAACAAACCTTCTCCAAAACATCATGATTATCAATCTTCTTCTCAACACCAACCGGCATATAACTAGAAGGATAAAAAGTATTTAACAACTGCTTCCCTTGCAACTCGCTAATCGTGCCGCTTTTAACAAGTTCCAACAAAGCAACAAAATGCTCAACCCTCAAATCAATAGCATCCAATCGCGTCTTATGGTAGTTCAAATGTCTTAACAACTCAATTGTTACCCATGGTAAAGCAAACTTCGGATCAATACGTGCTGCAACCTCCTCGAAAAACTCAACAATCTCCAAATGCTTAGCCAAGATTGCAGCATTCTTCTCATCTATCTTATACCTCCTCTTCAATATCTCAAGTTTTTTCTCTGGTGATTCAGGCAATCGCTTCTTCAAATTCTCAACAAGAGAATCTTTAATTACTAAGTCTAACAAATCAGGATCTCGAATAAACCGATAATCCTCAGCTCCCTCTTTCTCTCGCATAGCCATCGTAACACCACGAGAACTATCAAACCGTCGTGTCTCACGCACACTCCCCTCTCTCATCTGTCGCTCAAGCTCATAATTAATAGCAAACACAATATCCTCAACAGAATTAACATTCTTTATCTCAACTCGCTGTGTCTTTTTCGGAATACTCACATTCACATCAACCTTAATCCCTGCATCAGACGCAACAATCTTCAAATAAGCAAGATTATGCAACCAGCGTTCGAGCCACATCCCAACCTCCTCGGCAGAGGTAAAATCAGGCTCTGTAATAATCTCAACCAAAGGCAACCCCTATCGATTATCATC
>CAYPUL010000059.1:0-4492 GCA_964413975.1 Candidatus Woesearchaeota archaeon | reverse complement strand
ACCGTTCATCCTCGTTTCTAGAGAACACTCTTTTTAAAACTGCCGGGCACTGTCGAAAGATTTAAATAGAGCCTTATGTTGGAAGGCGCGTAGAAGGAAGTGGCGATTCAGTTTCACCATTACTTTCATATTCATCAGCCATTTGGCTACCCCCCACATAAAGAGAGTACTTCTTTCTACGCAGAGAATAAACAAATAACGCGAAAGCAGGAAATTACGTTGAGAAGATGGCAAAAATAAGTCCAGTATCGATAAAGTACATGATTTATGCATCGTTTCGAGCAGAAGGACCACTTGAGAAGCCAGATGTAATTGGAGCTATCTTTGGTCAAACAGAGGGTTTGTTAGGCTCTGATTTAGAAATGCGTGAGTTACAAAAGGAAGGGAAGATCGGGAGAATTGAGGTTGAGTTGGAGATAGTTGATGGAAAGAGCGTCGGCGAGATTCAAGTGCCGAGTGCTTTAGATAAGTCAGAGACAACCCTAATTGCTGCCGCACTTGAGACGATTGATCGTATCGGACCGACAGAAGCACATATTGAGATTAGTAAGATCGAAGACGTGCGAGGAACAAAGAGAGACTATATCTTAGAACGTGCCAAACGTTTGTTGCATGGGCTAGATGAGGGTGGAAGTTTTAAAGAGATGTCAGAATCATTGAAAGTTGAATCACGTGCAGCTCGATTGCAGGAATACGGCGAGGAAAAGCTCCCCGCTGGCGATCTATCAGGTAATGAAATTATTGTTGTTGAAGGAAGAGCCGATGTAGTTAACTTGTTAAAATATCGAGTTAATAATGTTATTGGCATGAATGGGACGAAGCTGCCGCCCGAGATTATAGAGCTAAGCAAAGAGAAAGAGATTACCATATTTGTTGATGGCGACCGCGGCGGACAGCTCATTGCTCGCAATGTTATCGAAAACGCTCAGGTAGCGTATGTTGCTGTTGCGCCAGAAGGAAAAGAGGTTGAAGAGCTGACAGGAAAAGAAATTTTGATAGCATTGCGAAAGCGCGTACCAGTATCAGATTTCTTAGCTAGAGGAAATGGTAGTATGAAGTATGCAGCTTCGAATAATGATAAAAATACAGAATCTTCCTTGTCATCAACTGACGCGAAAGAAAAGATGCGAGAGCTATATCAGCGGGTACGTGAAACAAAGGCAGCCCTTCTTGTTGATGCGAACTTCGATGTTATTCAACGAGAGAGTGCAAAGAGCATTCAGAAAGCACTCCATACCTCACGAAAAAAGGTACACGCACTTGTTATTGATGGCATTGCCACTGCAGCGCTTATTAGAGAGTGTAACGAGCTAGGAGTTGTTTATCTTGGCGCAACAAACTTCGCGAGCGTCGATGGTACCTCAGTAACTCTCGTAAGCTTATAGGCACTCGTTTTCTACTATCTAGTTTTGCATCGAATCAACTATATATTTAAAAATTGTGGGATGTGGGTAAGATGATGGCTGAGAAACAGACAACCTATGTCTTGCCAGAGCACGTGTCACGTTTACTCGGCAGAGAAGCACAGCGGAATAATATTCTCGCGGTAAAAATTGTAGCTGATATTGTCAAGACAACGCTTGGACCTAGGGGAATGGATAAGATGTTGGTCGATGCTGCAGGAAATATTACAATAACGAATGATGGAGTGACAATTCTCGAGGAGATGGAGCTCGATCATCCTGCTGCGAAAATGATTGTTGAGATTGCAAAAACACAGGAGCGTGAGGTTGGCGATGGGACCACAACCGCCGCATTGTTGGCAGGGAGGTTGTTAGAGTGCGCAGAGACTCTGTTGGACCGAAGAATCCATCCGACCGTAATTGTAAGAGGATATCAACTTGCAGTAACCCATGCCCTAAAGGTTCTAGCTGAACTATCATTTCCTGCTGATCGACGCGAGTTACTCTATCAAACTGCAATGACTGCGATGACTGGAAAGGGCGCTGAGGGAAACAAAGAAATACTCTCCGAACTAACTGTCCGCGCTATTGAACAGATCGCATCGGGAAGAGACGCTGATCTTGCGCATATCAAGATTGAAAAGATTGAGGGGGGGAGTGTGAGCGATTCTAATCTAATTCAAGGGATTGTACTGAATAAAGAACGGGCAAATAGCGAGATGCCTTCTCGCGTTGAGAACGCGAAGATATTGCTCGTTGATATCCCACTGGAATTGCGAAGTCCTGAGAGCGAGACAACGATTTCTATCTCGAGTCCTGAGCAATTTGAGTCATTCCTTGAAGCAGAGGAACGAAGGTTGAAAGGAATGAGTGAACAGATCGTAAGCAGTGGGGTGAATGTTGTGTTCTGTCAGAAAGGCATTGATAATGTTGCGCAGTACTATCTCGCGAAGGCTGGCGTGTTCGCATGTCGTAGAATCTCAAGATCAGACATAGAGAAGTTAGCACTAGCAACCGCTGCGAAGATTGTTTCGAACCTTCAGGAGATCTCGCTCACTGATCTTGGCGCGGCAGCTCTTGTCGAAGAAGTGAAACTAGGTGATGATTCACTAACCTATATTCATGGTTGTTCTAACCCTCGTGCATTAACTATTGTTTTACGTGGTGGAACAAGGCACGTTATCGATGAAATTGAACGAGCGATTCACGATGGACTTAGTGATGTTGCTTCTGTGTTACGATCAGGTCGCGTTGTATGTGGTGGCGGCGCGATTGAGATTGAATTGAGTAGACGGCTCCGAATTTTCGCGCGGACAGTTTCCGGGAGAGAGCAGTTGGTAATTGAAGAGTTTGCGCATGCACTCGAGGCAATTCCTGAGGCGCTGGCCGAGAACGCAGGACTTGATCCCATTGAAGTAGTAAGTGAATTGAAGAAGCAACACGAAGAAGGAGGAGTGCGTAAAGGATTGAACTTATTGAGCGATAAAATTGAAGACGTGTTTGCAGCAGGTATTATTGAGCCGTTGAAGGTAAAGACGCAGGCACTTGCATCTGCAAGCGAGGTTGCTACAATGATCCTACGCATCGATGATGTGCTCATGAGCAAGGAAGTTAAGGAGAGCGTACAATCACAAGGAGTAGTTGAAGAAAAATAAGCAAGCATAAATTAGAATTCGTAAGGCCCAATGTCACATACTGCTTGCGTATCTTGATCAGGACCATCTTTCGGTCGTGTATCTCCTTTATAATCAGATGTAATTGCACTATCACAAATACCAGCATCAATTGCCGGGCTTGTCGATTTTAGGGTGAAATATCCGATTTGTGGATCTGTGTTGAGAGAGTCTGTTTCAAGTTTTGCATTTTGGGATTGAAGGAGTTGTTGGTATGCAGCGAAGCTGTTTACATATCTTCTTGTGGTGCTATCACCGATTGCAAAATAGGCGCAGTTATGGTAAATATTGTTGTTGATATCTGCACTGGCAAGATCAGTGTTCCTTGTTTCAATGCAGTAATCCCCCGCTCCCAGAATGATATTGTTCTTGAATTTCAAGTCTGTGAGTTTACCTGATTTCCCGAGATAAACTGCTTTTGTATCTGATAAGGTGATAAGATTATGTTGAACGTTCATAGCCGTTGTTTGTTCGATATTAACCGCTCCAAAGAACACATTGTTATACACTTCATTATCACTGCCTCCAATAACAATGCCATTTTGTACAAAATTGTTAGAAACCTTGAGATTCTTTGGGATCATGTTGTCTAAAGCATGTCCTGCTTGCAGACAATAATAGTAGCATTTCTCTAATACATTGTGACGTATGACACCATTTTCACCCGAGAAGTAAATAGCATGATCGAGGTTATTGTTTTGCATCGAGAGATATTGATCGTATTTGAGCGGTTCCCCAACAAAACGGATAATGTTTCCTTCTATGACAATACCATCCGAGCTCCCAGGACCTCCCAAGATGCCAGAATCTGCAATATGTTGTATTGTATTGTTAATTATTCTCAGATTACGTCCATTCTTCGAAGGATCGTTTTGATTTCCTTCCCATGTCGCTTTTATACCATCATATGCATATTGGATAGTAAGCGCATTGATCTCTACATATGGTGCAATAACAAAAATTCTTCGATAGCCATCAATAAGGAAAAGATCTTGTGGAGTTGTTGAGAGAAGTCTTACGCTGAGTATCTTTGTTGCGTGATCATAATGGAATAGGTTGTAATCTCTTGCGATCGGAAGGGGATTGTTTAAGTCATTCAGATTTTCTACTCTTGTTAGAGAAAAACCATCTTTTTCTATTACTCGGATAGAGTATTGATTGCTCGATATGATGTCATTCATCTTACCTACACTAAGGGGAGTTTTTGTAAGCGATAATGTATGTATTTGTCCGTTTGATATCCATTGATAATCCTTAGCAGGAAGACCAGGATTGATGATTGCTTTTTCGTTTTTGAATGGTCTAATAGTAACAATGGCGTATCTTGTTCCTCCTTTTCTAATAGTAAGGCCTTCATAGTAAGTTCCCTCACGAATATAGAGCGTTGTTCCAGGAGCGAGAAGATCACTAGCTGCT
>CAYPUL010000058.1:0-4499 GCA_964413975.1 Candidatus Woesearchaeota archaeon | reverse complement strand
AATCTAATCTTCCCTAGTGATTCGTGGCAATGAGGACACTTACGCGCGTCACGAGCCTTTTTTGATCGTTCGACTGGTGTGTAGTGTGCTTGTTTTTCTTCACTGAGGTTAAGCTTCCCACACCTCACACAGAAGCTCCGGAGACAAAGTTCAATAAGCGGGATATATTTTATGTGTAGGACAGGACGCGCGAGTTCAATACTTCCGGTATGTCCTGGGCATTCTTTAACCCGTTTTCCACAAGTCCTACATCTAACTCCAGGATCAATTGCACCGAGGCGAAGATCCATTAATCCACCATCAACAGGGAATCCATCAATATCATACAATTCAGGAGTAACGATCTTGACAGCACTCAATCGTTTAACCTGGTCAGGACTAAGGAGATTAAACTTCAATGTTCGTATTTGTTTTCTGAATATCTCCATGCTCATCGTTCGTATTTGTTTTTTAATTCGAAAGTTGTATGAATACCAAGACCCAGAAGTTCATCAATAAGTAACTTAAATGCGTAGGAGACTTCTATAGGTTCAGCATCAATACCGCCGCAGAGCGAGCAGACCTTCTTACTGTGGATAACGTCCTCATAACCGAGAGAACCACACTCCTTACATATATAGACAACAGTCTTATCCGAGTCATAGCGTTCTTTTAAGAGAAGTGATGCACCATGACCAGCAAGTGCTTGTTGTTCCATCTCCCCAAGTCTGAGTCCACCGCCCTTTGCTCTACCCTCAACAGGCTGGCGCGTAAGGAGCGCTACTTTCCCTGATGCCCGCGCATGGAGAAGATTTTTTACCATCCGTCGCAACTTAAGGTAGTACATATTTCCGATATAAATCTTAGCTTCTAATTTTTTCCCAGTGACGCCATCATAGAGTGTTTCCTTTCCATCAAAGCAGAAACCAGAGTCTTGGAGTTCTCGTTCAAGTTCTTCGACGTGTGCCCCGGTAAACGGCGTCCCGTCCATGATCTCCCCAGTAATTGCTGCAGTTTTGCTTGCTAATAATTCAATCAAGTAACCAAGCGTCATACGACTTGGAATACCGTGAGGATTGAACATAAGATCAGGCTTAACACCACGAGAAGTGAAAGGAATATCATCAGGATCTGCGATGAGGCCAATAACTCCTTTTTGACCATGAGGCGAGGAGAATTTGTCACCGACTTCAGGCAAACGCGAATCTCTCGTTCTCGCATGGACAACCCTGTTTCCTTCACTGTCAGTAGTGACAAATACAGCGTCAACAACACCACGTTCTCCTTGTCGTACCGAAGCACTCGCTTCTTTCTTTGCTTGGATACTTAAATCCCTTGCCTCAGACAAGAATTTTGGAGGCGTCACTTTACCAATAACAACACCACCTGCATGAATATCTGCTTCAAGATATGCAACACCATCATCCTCTAAAAATCTATAAGCTTCTTCAGTTCGATATCCAGAAACATCTTTGTCAGGAACAATAATCTCATCATGTAAGCCACCAGCATACTGGAGTTCTGTTGTTGAGTAAGGTCGGAAGTAAGTGCTCCTCCCGACACCACGATCGACACTTGCTCGATTAAGAATTACAGCATCCTCGAGATTATATCCCTGGAAAGGCATAATAGCAACAACAATGTTTTGTCCAGAGGGATAGACATCCAAAGTGTCATAGATAAAACTTCTCACAAGTGGCTTTTGCGGATAGTGGAGTATCGATACATCAGTGTCGATACGGACAAGATAGTTTGCAGCATAGATGCCAAGGCTCTGTTTATTTGTCTTACTTCCTCGCATCAGTCGAGAACTCTGATCATGATTTGCAAATGGTACTAGAGAGGTGATAAGCCCGAGAACATCAATAGGATGAATCTCTAAATGCGTATGATCCTGCGTTAGCTCTTCTTCTGACAATGCCGCATAAGAGTTCTCCTCTTCTGCCCCATCAATATACTCGATTATTCCTTGGTCGATAAGATCCTGCCATGATATCTTTCGATCCTCTAAGAGAACGAAATGGTCATGCTTTAATCTAGATGCACCATGCTCGACAATAATCAGCGGTCTGAGTACCCTGCCAACATCAGAAGATAGAGTTACTTGTTCAAGTGAACTATTATAGCGAACGCTTACCTCAAAAGGAAGTTCTTTATGACGACGCATCTCCCGCAATCTCCGGGTGAATTCTTCTGGTTGCTCGATAAAACCGATGAATTTACCATTGAAGAAAACATCCTTTCCTTTCTCATTATTCATACCAATGGCAGTACATTGTTTTATTATTAACGACTCATCAATAGGAATTGCTGTTGATATCTTTGCGAGGAGTGCAAGGTTCTTTCTCAGTCCGATCTCTGTTCCCTCAGGCGTTTCTGTTGGACAGAACCTACCATAATGAGTTGGGTGAAGTGTTCTCGCCATAAAGCTTTCTTGTTCGCCAGGAAGAGTGCTGGTTACTCGCTGGAGTTGTGATAGTACCGCCATATAATTTGTTTTATCCATATTCTGAGTTACACCAGTTCGTTCGCCGATCCACGATCCTGTTGCTATTGCACTTTCGATTCGATGAGTAAACAAAGTTGATTTAGCGATTGTTCTGAGAGAATAGAATTTCTTTCGTTTTGAAATCTTCTGTAACGAATATTGAATATCTCGAACAAGAATGTTCATATTCACTCTAAAGAGGTCTGCCATTAAATCCCCTGATAGTTTCACCCGTTTGTTTGCATAGTGGTCTTTGTCAGTTCGCATTAATGGGTTCTCTTTCGCCCTGAGATAGAGATTCACAAGACGACAAAGTGTCAGTGCCTTCTCACTCCGCGATTGTTTCGTTGTACCAACATGAGGCAAGAGAAATGAATCTATCCTTTGTTTTATTCTATCTAGTATTTCTTTCCTTGTTCCTTGCACTCCAGATTTATCTGCTATAAAGACCATCGCTTCTTCTGCACCCTGGATTGAAGCGCACTCGTAGAGATTTACGATTAAACTGTCTGTCTCGTTATTAATAGCATGTGCGATCTCTGCTTCCTTTATCATCCCAAGTGCCTTGAGGACTGCTATAAGAGGTATATTTTTGAGGCGACTAAAACTAAGCTCCAAGATACCTTCACTTGTTTCAGAGATTGTTGTTGGGATTCGATAGGCTCCTCTCTCCGAAAATATACGAAGCGTAAGTCCAAGTCTTCCTTCTTCAATAAAGGGTTGATTGCGCGCAAGATCTTCCGACATAACAATAACGCGCTCGTTGCCATTAATGACGAAATATCCTCCAGGATCAAGAGGGTCCATATAATGCTCACGCAATTGATCTTTCGTCATCGAGTGTGTATTACAAATCGCACTCCGCACGATGACCGGTATGCGGCCGATCTCCACTTCAGTACTCTCTGTTTGATTCCCATAACGGACATTAAGCTCAACATAGACCGGAGCAGCATAAGTAAGGTTCCTGAGACGTGCTTCAGCAGGTGTGATTGCGTTGGTACTCCCATCAGCCTCTATCAAATTTGGTTTCCCAACGCGAACCTTACCAAGATGTACTTCAACATCTTCATTAGGAAGCGTCTCGTTTAATTCCTCAACAATATTTTGGATTCTGCGTTCAATAAAATCATTAAATGAACGAATGTTCGACTCAACAACCGAGTGCTGTTCAAGATATGTCTCCACGAGAATATTTCTTGTATCTTTCTTTGACACCATAATCACACAACAACAGTCCGATAATATACGGAAATCTTATCACCCTCCTTTCGCTCAATTCGTACCACATCGCCGACATTGAATCCTTCAGACAATGCCCGATCACTAATGCGGATCTTTGGTAATTGGGAGAGAGAAATATTATATTTGAGTAGTAACTTTTTTACCTCATCAATCTTCAGTTTAGTGTGTTTGGGCTGCAGTACGTGCATTGGTGAAGGAAGCGACAATGATTGTTTAATTATCAGGTGTGTACCAAGTACTATAAAACAGTGCCTTTTTAAACCTTTCGACGTCACAAGTTTTGTGCGTGTTCCGTAAAACTTTTTATAACAGGCAGTCTTTCTAAAGAAATGGATGCACTAGCCATAGTCAGTTTCTTCGGTTTTCTGCTCTCAGCGTATGCATTTATTGTTGAAAGAAGATATGAGAGAGATAGAAAATACCGTGCCGCGTGCGACCTATCAAGAATAATATCATGCACAAAGGCCTTTTCTAGTCGCTATGGGAAACTGCTCGGTATTTCGAATTCTATCATCGGCATTGGGTACTACTTGATGCTCAGTATATTCCTCGTCCTTGATCAGAAAGAGTTTCTTATCTATCTTATCTTCCCTGCTTTCTTTGCATCACTCTTTCTTGCGTATCTCTCTTTCATTAAAATGAAAAACTTCTGTCTTGTTTGTACCGCAATTTATCTCGTTAACACAGCTCTCTTTATTCTTGTTCTCTAAATTTTTCCAAAGAAAGTTTTTAATACTTTCTATTCCTAAATCAAAGGATGAGACGAGAAGTTATTAATTGGCTAAAA
>CAYPUL010000057.1:0-4636 GCA_964413975.1 Candidatus Woesearchaeota archaeon | reverse complement strand
AGTGCTTGTCAATTTCCCAGAACTGACCGGAGTTTGAAGCCATGAGGACATCCAAACAATTATTTCAGCAAAAAATGAAAAAACCTTCTAATTGGAATTCTATTAATACAAAAGAGGCAATAGAGCTTGCAAACGATTCCCTGTATGGATTAACCGGGAGTGTATGGACAGGCGATCTTACAATGGGAGAGAAGATTGCGCAGCAGATTAGGACAGGAACAGTAGAGATAAATAGGCATGGAATGTCAAAAGCTGGTTGCCCCTGGGGAGGATGCAAATTATCTGGGATCGGAAGGATTTACTCGAAGGAGGGCATTCGCTCGTTTTGTCATGTGAAGCACGTCTGGATTGTAAAATAAGAACACTAATTCAGATTCTAAATCAAAATACCTCGTATAAAAACACCTACGATAAATGCGATAAGAGCAGCGATGCCTCCAATAACAAGTGTTTCTATCGCTGCTTTGAGATAGTGCTTTTCAACAATCCTTCCTTTTATTGTGCCAACAATGACAAGAGCGAGCGCAGTCATAACAAACGAAATAGTAAATTTATTTTCTTCAATTGTTTGAGAGAAAGGCGCAAGTACAAAAGAGAATAGAGGTATTATACCGACTAACACAAAAGATATGAATGTAGCAACTGCTGTTTTTCGCGGGTTTTTATCCTTGTGAAGGTAGAGACGTTTGTGCCTAACATCAAGTTCATGTTGTGATTTTGTTGAAAGATAGTTTGAAACTGCCATTGAGAATCCATCTGCAAAAAGATTTGCAAAACCTAAAATAAGGATAACAGCGGTGTTTAAAGATGCACCGATTGCACCTGCAACGATAGCGAATGTCGTTACAGCACCATCGATACCACCATAGACAAACTCTCCAAGGTAGCGCTCTTCAGTCCCTCTTTTCATAACCTACTCAGCGAATAAGAGTATATAAAAGTTAGGAAGATTTTACAATCTTGTAGCCTCAGAGCAACGTTTATATAATTCTGTATTTTGAGGGAAGATATGAATCAAAAAAATGTTTCTCACAAAGTCCAGCACTCCTTTCTCGAGATTTCCAGAGAAGGAATCCAGACTATGCAGTTACCTTTAGTTACTGTAAAAGGAAAAGAAGCAGGTCCACAAGCATGGATCACTGCAGGAATCCACGGAGACGAGAGCGGTGCTGTTGTTGTTGCACATGAGCTTATCGCACGATTATCTCATACCTCTCTGATAAAAGGAGTTGTTTCTATCCTTCCAGTCGTGAATCCTTCCGGATTTTCACATGTCATACGAGTTCTGCCAGAGAGTCACGAGGATCTCAATCGTTGCTTTCCAGGAGATCATGAAGGTTCTTTCGGAAAGCAGTTTGCGAATGTTGTGTTTCAGGCAATACGAAGGAAAAATCCTGCTGTTGTGTGCGATTTGCATAATGGATGGACAATGGCTGTTCCCTATATACTCATAGAGCCTGCGAACGAAGGTATTTCTCAAAAGATATACAAGCAGGTAGTTGCATTTGCAAAGGCTGCCGGCTTACTAATCATTGAGGACTACGATGAAGATGATGAAGAAAATGGTAATACCCTCTCCGAAAGTCTAGTCTCTCTTGGTTTTCCCGCGCTCACCTTTGAATTAGGTGGATCACATGGAGTCGATGAAGCGAAAGTAAAAACACATGCCGATAGCGTCTGGAATGTTCTTGCTTCTCTCGGTATGGTGCGACAAGAAAGATTACAGCAGAAGATCCCTACAAGTGTTCATGGTAAGATCCTTCAGTATACTGATCGACCCAGGTGCTCTGTCAATGGAATTGTCCGATTTGTTGTCTCTCCCGGAGATATTGTGAAAAAGGGTGATACACTTGCCTATATTAATAGCGAATTCGGAGAGCTTAGAGAAACATTACGAGCAGAACAACACAGTATTATACTAGAATACGAAGACTCTGCAGTAGCGCATGTTGGAAAGGTAGTAATAGCCTCCGGGATAATCGAAAAAAGAATGTAGGTATGTGTTATCTGATAAGTATGTTGATTAACACTGTGGAGCACAAGATTATTTAAAAGGTTGCTTTTAGAGTTAGCTTTATAATAATGTCTTAACTATGTTAGAAATGAAAGTTTTAGCAATTGGAGACCCACATGGGAACATAGAGAAAATAGGAAAGATACCTATTGATAATATTGATATAATTTTGCTAACAGGGGATTTAGGCAAAGCAGATTTAGCAAGAAAAAGATTATTTGAAAATGTGGAGAGAGAAAAACAAGGTTTGGAAGAGTTAGAAGAAGATAAAAGTTATGTTAAAGAGGCTTATATGGAAATCCATAGCTCTACAATTGATATTTTAAAATATTTATCACGCCATGCTCCTGTTTATACAATCCAGGGAAATGTAGGGATTCCAACAGCTTCCCATGTTAGAAAGTATAGAGATAAGTACGGTATTAGTCTTCCGGCAACAAGAGACAAAATTAATTCCATGAAAAATGTTTATTTGGTTAAAAATAGAGTTAAAGTAGTTAATGGTTTAAGAATTGGCTTTTTGGAGTTTTTTACAGACACCAATTGGGTCAGCGAATTTAAACCATCTGATTATAGAAAGATAATGAGAAAAGCTAAAAAACAAACAGATAAAGCTAGAAGAATCTTAAGTAGATTTGATAATGGCTTAGACATTTTTTTATTTCATCAACCACCCTATGGATATTTGGATAAAGTTGGCAATCCTGCCCCTAAACATTGGAGAGGGAAGCATGCAGGAAGTAAAGTTATTTTAGAATACATTAAAAAACATCAGCCAAGATACGCTTTTTGCGGCCATATACATGAAGGAGAAGGATTTAGAAAAATTGGGAAAACAGAGGTCTATAATTTAGGGGTTTGTGGTTATAAGGTAATTGAGTTTTAACCCTAAAATTGAAGTGAACCCCGGAAAACGGACAGATAGTTAAGCAACTTTTTGCATAAAAGTACAAAGGTTTATAAATAATCTTTCTAACTGAGAGATACCAATGAAGTTTTTACGGAGGTCATTATGGACTTCTATACTATTGTAGAGAATGCACGGAAGAGTGGAAAGATCGAGAAGGGAACGAATGAAGTAACCAAGGCTATCGAGTTGGGGAGAGCGAAGCTTGTAGTGTATGCTTGCGACGTACAACCGAAAGAGATTGTTGCGCATTTGTCGCTGTTATGTAAGGAAAAAAATATTCTCTGTTGCGAAGTTGATTCAAAACAAAAACTTGGTATTGCAGCAGGGATTATGGTTGGTGCAGCATCTGTCGCAATTATTGAACCTGGCAATGCAGCTGAAGATATTGCACGACTGAAGGTTGAGTGATTGTATGAGGTAATATGGGTAAGAATGTT
Organism: Candidatus Woesearchaeota archaeon; assembly: GCA_964413975.1. GTDB lineage: Archaea > Nanobdellota > Nanobdellia > Pacearchaeales > GW2011-AR1 > UBA73. The sequence continues at coordinate 1,275 of CAYPUL010000057.1, read as the reverse complement.
CAGAGAGTACGGGATAAAACTACAGAGGGAAGTAGTATCGGAAAAATAAGCGGGGGAGAAGCTGTGAATGCGCTTGTTGAACAATTTATTGGGAGAACCGGCGCTCGAGGAGAGATAACCCAAGCTAAGGTGAAAATCCTCTCAGGAAAAAACAAAGATAAAACCCTACGAAGGAATATCAAAGGCCCTGTGCGTATCGGCGACTTGATCACGCTTCGAGAGACAGAAATTGAAGCGCGGCGGATTAGAGGCGGCAAGGGAGGCAAATCATTTTAATGGTGCGGTGTGCTTTCTGTGGGAAAGAAGAGTATGCTTACAAAGGAGTTCATCTTATTAAGAATACAGGAACTATCTCATATTTTTGTTCAAGTAAATGTAGAAAAAATGCTTTGTTTCTGAAGAGAGATAAAAGAAAAATACGATGGACAGAAGCCTTTCAGGCAACGAGAGAGAAACGATGGCGGGAGCACAATAGCAAAGGAAACAACAGTTTTTTAAATAAAACTATCTTAAAGAATTAAATGGAAAAAAGAGGACTGAGTCAAATAATCGTTGTCATACTAATCATCCTCTTAGCACTTACAGCAGTGAGCATTATTTCATTTTATCTTACCCCTATCTTTCTAAGTCCTGAAAGGAATGTTAATTTTGATGCACTGAGCGTTGATTTTGAGATTATACCCACAACCACACTCAACACTCAGCAACCACAAGCCACAATAATTGTTAAACGACGTCCAGGCGGCGGTACTATAGATGAATACTCACTCGTCCTCGAAGACTCTTCAGGAAATACTTGTGTTAACCAGCAGAAAATCCCAATTAATGAACTCGAATCACATTCTATTACTGTTAGCTTTGCCTCAGCTTGTCCGCAGAATCCGAATTTTAACAAAGATACCATTAAGAGTATCTATGTGATTCCTCAATTTAGGAATAATGCTGGAGAGTTAGTAGCTGGAACTCAATCAGGAGTTTATGAAGTCCCACAATTTTTGTCTGGCAGCGGCGCTATTCCTCAGAGTGGTCCAACCTGTAATGCAAAAGATGGCTGTAAGAGCGGCTGCACTCCCTGTGATCCAGATTGTACCAGTTGTATAACACCAGCTCCAACCCCAACTCCAACGTGTACGACCAATACCGTCTGCAATGACGACAAAGCCTGTACAACAGATAGCTGCAATACTGCCACAGGAGCATGCCAGTATACAACAATAACTTGCAATGACGACAAAGCCTGTACAACAGATAGCTGCAATACTGCCACAGGAGCAT
>CAYPUL010000056.1:0-4641 GCA_964413975.1 Candidatus Woesearchaeota archaeon | reverse complement strand
TCCTATTATAAAGCACTACAAAAAGATGAAGATAGGTTTGTAACATACTTCTTAAGAAGATATTTATCAGTTCATAAGAAAAGATATACCTAACTACATCACACACCGAAGTGTAATTAAAACTTGTAAAAGCAATTAAAGGAAACCTTAATATAGACTACTGTTCCATATGGTATAAAGGAAAATTATAACAAATATGAAAGCAGCGCAAATTAATGCATATGGCGGTAGTGAGGTTGTGAAAATTAATACGAATGCCATAGAGCCAACACTCTCTACAGGAAAAGTTATTATTGAGATTTATGCAGCGGGGGTAAACCCAGTAGATTGGAAAATCCGTGAGGGGTACATGCAAAAGATGATGCCGTTAGAGTTTCCCGTGACTTTAGGAGGAGACTTCTCTGGCATTGTAAAAAAAGTCGGAGAAGGAGTTTCTGATTTCAAGAACGATGATGAAGTATATGGGCAAGCGAGTGTTTTGGGAGGCGGATCCGGTTCGTTTGCCGAGTTTGCTCTCGCAAATGCGAATACTATTGCGCATAAGCCGAAACGGGTAAATTATGTCGAAGCGGCAGCGCTGCCACTAGCGGGAGTAAGTGCATTGCAAGGCCTTGTAGATCATATCAGACTTAGTAACAGGCAGAAGATTCTTATCCACGGTGGAGCAGGAGGCATTGGGACATTTGCTATCCAAATTGCAAAATATCTCGGGGCATATGTTGCAACAACAGTAAGCGCTAATGATGAAGAATATGTTAAGAAACTTGGTGCAGACGAAGTAATAAATTACAAAACACAGCATTTTGAGGATTTACTACAAGATTACGATGCAGTTCTTGATACGGTTGGGGGAGACACGTATGAAAAATCATTCAAGATCTTGAAGAAGGGAGGCATAATAGTTTCAATGTTAGAACAACCTCGCCAAGATCTTATAGAAAAACATGGAGTGAAAGCAATAGCAGAATACGCGCAAGTGACGAATGAACAGCTGTCTAAACTTTCCGAACTCGTTGACAAGGGAATTATCAGAGTACATATTGATAAAACCCTGCCCTTAGAGCAGGCAACAGAAGCGCTTACCTATCTGCAAACACAACACGTGAAAGGCAAAGTGGTGTTGAAAATAAAATAACATAGTAGAAACGCTTATAATGATAATTAATTTCTAAGAAAGATGATATTTAATCGTTTACATCAAGTAATCGAAACAGAAAAAAACAGCAGAGCCTACGCAGAACACTACTACGAAATAGAAAACGGTCTAGAAAAACTCTATACTCTAGATACAATGATTCTCGAGAAAATACTCGCAAAGGGGGGCAAGCTATTCGACGCAACAATGGGCCGAGCAAGACATCTCATCCATTTCGCAAAAAAAGGATTCGATGTAACTGGAAACGACTATAATCCTTATATGGTAAATGTCGTCAGAAAAGAATTAAAGAACAAAAAGCTGAAAGCAACACTTCTAAACCTAGATATAACAAACCTAAAAAAAATAAAAAACAACACATTTGACTACACAATAAGCATGCACGCTAGCATAGGTTGCATTCCAAGAAAAGAAAACAGACAAAAAGCGCTCAATGAGTTAGCAAGGGTAACAAAACCTTCCGGATTATTAGTAATCCACGTATACAACATGCTCGGCGATCTCTGTTCTCTGAAAAGTATCTCCTGGGCCCTAAAAGACTATATACTCCTTCCCCTCCTGAGCAAAGACCTAGAAATCGGAGATACGCTCTATCCTCACGGACTAATAAAAGAAACATTCAATCATATCTACACACCATTTGAATTAAAAAAATCCTTCAAAAAAGCAAATCTATCGATACTCAAAGAAATCTATCTCACCGCAGATTATAATATTTATAAAAACAAACATCTCGAAACAATAAAAAGTGATAGCTTCATCTTAGTTGGCAAAAAATCTAAGCAATAATACAAAAATTTTTAAACTTGAATATGTTTCTAAAAGTAAATACAAGAAAAATGAATAACGGAATAGTTGAGAAAAAAAATTTCCTATTTTTCTCATACGGAGCATACATAACCGATCTTGCATGGACTGTAGCGAAAGAAGGACACAATGTCAAATATTATATAGACAAGAAAAGCGAACGCGAGATAGGCGATGGATTTGTACCAAAAACAGATGACTGGAAAAAAGAAATCGACTGGGCAGACACAATAGTCTTCGACGATACACAGGGACAAGGAGAACTTGCCCATGAATTGAGAAAAAAAGGAAAATTCGTTGTTGGAGGCACACCCTACACAGACAAGTTAGAAGATGATCGCTCATTTGGCCAAGAAGAACTAAAAAAAGTAGGTATCTCCATAATCCCCTACCAAAATTTCACATTGTTTGATGATGCAATACTCTTTGTAAAAGAAAATCCTGGGAAATATGTCATTAAACCAAGCGGAAGAGCGCAGAACAATAAGAAGCTTCTTTTCATTGGTGAAGAAGAAGATGGTAAAGATATCCTACAAGTCCTTGAAGCCTATAAAAAAGCGCCAAACCACAAAATAGAAGAATTTCAACTGCAAAAACGCATTACTGGGGTTGAAGTTGCAGTAGGCGCATTCTTCAACGGCAAAGAGTTTATCTATCCAATCAACGTCAATTTCGAACACAAACGCCTCTTCCCAGGAGAAAAAGGCCCTCTCACCGGAGAAATGGGAACCGCAATCTTCTGGAGTAGCCCAAACAAACTCTTTAACACAACACTAAAAAAAATTGAATCAAAACTAGCAGAAGAGAACTATGTAGGCTACATAGACCTAAATTGCATTGTCAATAACTACGGAATCTATCCATTAGAATGGACCGCGCGCTTCGGTTTTCCAACAATAGGAATTCATCAAGAAGGAATTCTCAATACAATGGGTGAATTCCTTTACAATCTTGCTCGTGGAGAATCAATTAAATTAAGAACAAAGAGTGGTTTCCAAGTTGGTGTAGAGATAGTTGTCCCTCCATTCCCATATGAAGATCCAGAAACATTTGATACCCATTCAAAAGACGCGGTTGTACTATTCAAAAAACCAGATCATAAGGAAGGAATACACATAGAAGGAGTAAAACTAGTCAATGAAGAGTGGCTCATTGTCGACAACGAAGGATCTGTTTTTACTGTAGTTGGTACTGGCCAAACAATGAAGCAAGCTCAACAACAAGCCTACAACAGAATCAATAACATTATCATTCCAAACATGTACTTCAGAACAGACATCGGCGACCGCTGGTTTGAAGATAGCGATAAACTTCATAATTGGGGATATATCCGCGAAGGCTAACTATCTCGTAATAATCTCAATTCCATCCCGATGTTTCAGAACATAGTCCTTTCCAACAGCTTGCTTCGTCCGAACATGAATCGCCTTAACAAAGTTCTTCCCGATATCACTATGTAAACGAAATGCAAAATCAAGTGCCGTAGAAGCAGGCTGCATCAAATAGCAATCAGGGAGAACATTTCCCTTGCTATCAGTCAGTTTATCACCTGCAGGAAAAACAGCGACATACTTCAAAACGTCAAAGACAACATAATTCAAGATCTGCTGCACACCCGTACCATTGAATTCATCAAGCAAGCCCTGAATACCAACAAGCGCTTCTTTCTGTTTATCATCCAAGGCCCCAACAATCTTCATTGACTTCTCTCCAGGTATATATTCAATAAGTCTTTGCTTATCTGCCTCCCGCAATGCCAACTCGCCCTCAGCAAAACACGGAAAAATCGGGTAATCAAATTCCTTACAAACGCGAGAGAAATTTTCTCGAGAACGCAGCCGATCCATCTTATTCGCAGCAATAACCATCGGTTTTGTATACCGTCGCAAAGTACGTGCGAATACAAAAAGCTGATCATCACTCCACGCAGTAGGTTTCTCAACATCCAACTCACTATTCAAAACAACTTGTTTAACATCATCAGCTCTAACCTTCAAACCAGAAAACTGCAAAGCAATCGCATCACTAAAATTCTTTTTTTGCATCTCAATCCCACGAGCAAACGTCTTCCAAACCTTAATCAAAATTCCCTTATACCATAGATCAAGCTCGCGCTCAATAATCTCAATATCCTTCCCAGGATAATAATCCTCTGTGGGCTTACCTTCCCCATCACTCTCCCCACTCATATCAACAACATGAATAAAAGCATCCGCGCCAGCCAAATCATTCAAAAACTCATTTCCCAACCCACGCCCTTCAGAAGCGCCTTCGACAAGTCCCGCAACATCAACTAATTCAAATGGCACAAAACGCCATTTTCCTCCAACACCCTTCACATACCCCTCGCGTGGATTCGAGACTTTCCCAAATTCAGGCGCCAAGTCCTCAATCTTCACATACGCAATCCCACGATTTGGCTTTATTGTCGCAAATGGATAACTAGCAATAAGAACATCACTCATTGTCGCAGCCTTAAAGAATGTACTTTTCCCGACATTCGGTCTCCCTATAATACCGATCAACATAAAGAATTTACAAAAAGAACCTTTAAATATCTTCGTTCATCCCTCCTATTGATCCCGTAGCTCAGCCTGGTTAGAGCACCGCTCTTATATGAATATGTGCCGCAAGACACATAGTTTCTCAGCTCGAGAAAGCTAAGAAAGGCGGGGGTC
>CAYPUL010000055.1:0-4920 GCA_964413975.1 Candidatus Woesearchaeota archaeon | reverse complement strand
TTAATACTGTCTTCTGTCCCTTGAATTAAAAATTTGCCTTGCGGATTCCATTCGCGAACAATATTATCTAAGGAAACATCGCCAAGGATATGAACTCCTTTTCCCGGATCATCCCTTATAGGCGGTCGTTTATCTTTAGTACAGTTCTGACAATATGCAATAACATTTCCTATACATTGTTCCTTCCTACAATAATCTAACGCTTCTCTAACTTGATCCCTAGTAAGCTGTGGATACCACTCTAAAAATCTCTCAACAGATCTTAGTCTTTCAATGCACTCAACTACATGTGATACCCAAATCCTATGTCCCTCTATGCAAGGTTTACCTCCTACAACTCCTTCATTAGATTCAATTGTCATATTAATTATTGTCGTTTAAAATAGTATTTAAACTCCTCTATTATTCACTATCTGATAGAAATAACCATCTAACTTACACCCCCTAGAAAGCTTCTGCTTTAATCTGTTTTACGAAGAATTCTCATATCATCTTTACAGCTCAGCAGTTAGCAAGATTTATTAATTACCTTTCGCTCTTGGTGTATGCGAAGATAGTTTATTGGAACATTTGCAGCAGCTTGCCTTTTTATCGGAGTGTATTTTTTACTGAATGCTGCTTCTTCAATTACAGGACTTGTGATCTTGGATGTCGTTGATCAAGAAACTAGTTCTCTTGTTGGTATTGTTCTTGTTGGTGTAAGCATTTTTCTTTTTGTTCTTGAAAGAATGCGTGAGAGTGCTCTTGAGAGTAGGGTTGGTAGGGCAAAGAATGAGATTCACGGACGGTTGAGGAGCGGGAGAATAGGATCGTATAGAGAACTAAGAGATTATGCTCTCCGATTGGGATTTGATGTGCGAGAAGGCGCGCAGCATAGTACTGTGTATCGTGATGGGAATATAGTCACTATCATTCCGCGCCACGCGAAGCATAAGGCAACAGGAACCTACCGACGCGTACTAAAGGCGCTTTATGAAGAAGCTGCGTAGCTGTTTGAATTCCTAGCAATATTTATTAAGTATTTCGAATATTGAGTTAGATGAGTTTACTTCGGGATAATCAAAAAGAGGATGTGTTTGTTGCTTGGTTCTCTGAATTGAGTAATAAGGATGTTGCTATTGCTGGAGGAAAGGGCGCGAGTTTGGCTGAGATGTATAATATGAAGATGCCAATTCCGCCGGGATTTGTCGTGACTGCTCAAGCGTATTCTTATTTTTTACATCACACTCATTTAAAGGAGCGTATTGCTGATATTCTTAAACCGCTAGATGTGAATGATACGAAGGCGTTGAATAAGGCATCGAAACAGATTCGAGATATGATTGAAAGTGCAACAATGCCAAAAGAGTTGGAAGACGCGATTGTTGAGGCATACGAGATACTAAATGTTGCGAAAGAGGGAAAGGCCGGAACAGTTGTTAGGGCTGGTGCTGGTACATTTCTGGATACTTCTCATGATACCTTGTTTGTGGCTGTTCGAAGTTCAGCTACGACAGAGGATCTTGCTGATGCGAGTTTTGCAGGACAGCAGGATACGTTTCTGAATGTGAAAGGTGTTCATGAGCTTTTAGAGAAAGTAAAGAAGTGTATGTCCTCATTGTTTACTGCGCGTGCGATTTACTATCGGAATAGAAAAGGATTTGATCATGGGAAAGCGTATTTGGCTGTGGTTGTCCAGAAGATGATTAATTCAACTAAATCAGGAGTTATGTTTTCAAGGAATCCGACAACGAATGATAATAGCATTGTGATCGAGGCTGTGTGGGGTTTGGGTGAAGGGATCGTTTCTGGGCAGATAAAGCCTGATCATTATGTCGTTGCTGATGATCTATCTAACTTTCGAATAGTTGAGAGTCAGATTAATGAGAAAAAGATTGCGATTGTACGAAATAAGGAAGGGAAGAATGAGACTATTAAGCTAGACGACGAGAAGCGTGATGAACAAGTACTAGGTGTTCATGAGATAAAAAGATTGGCGCAGTATAGTCGTGAGCTGGAAGCGCATTATAAGAAACCGCAGGATATTGAATTTGCGATTGAGGGCAGTGATATTTACATTGTACAATCACGACCGATTACCACGGTGTTTAAAGAACATAAGAAGGATATTGAGGGTAATGTCTTATTGACTGGGCTTGGTGCAAGTCCTGGTGTTTCATCTGGTGTTGTTAGGATTGTTCACGATTTACACGAGTTGGAGAAGGTAAAGGAAGGGGATGTTCTGGTGACTGAGATGACAAATCCTGATATGGTTGTGAGTATGCAGAAGGCTGCTGCGATTGTGACTGATGAGGGCGGGATTACGAGTCATGCTGCGATTGTTTCTCGTGAGATGGGAATTCCTGCTGTTGTTGGGACAGGGAATGCTACAAAAATCTTGAAAGAGGGGCAGATCATTAGTGTTGATGGTAGTAGTGGTTATGTCTATGAAGGAAAAGGGGAGACAAAACTTGTTGTGATTGAACCGATTGTTAAAACTGGGACTGAGATTAAAGTGATTGTTGATTTGCCTGGGTTTGCGCAGCGTGCTGCATTGTCGAAGGCTCGTGCTGTTGGATTGCTTCGGCTTGAAGGGATTATTGCAAGTAGTGGCAAGCATCCTATGGGATTTGTTCAAAAGAAGAGGATGAAGGATTATACAAAGATTATTGCGAGTGGTATTCGAGAGATTGTGAAGCCATTTGAGGAAGCGTGGATCAGAACATCGGACATACGAAGTGATGAATATCAACACCTTGAGGGAGCACCGCAGCGTGTCGAAGGGAATCCTATGCTTGGCGATCATGGGATTAGATTTAGTCTGAAACACAGAGATATTCTCGTGAGTGAGTTACATGCGATTCGGGAAGTTGCGCTTGATTTCCCTAAGAAGACGCTTGGGATAATGATGCCTCAGATAATTAGTCTTGACGAGTTACGAAGGACCAAGGAGATTGCTGCTGAGATAGATATGCCGAAGAATGTCCTCCTTGGGATTATGGTTGAGACTCCTGCTGCAGTACAGATTATTGAGGAGCTGTGTCACGAAGGGATTGCGTTTATTAGTTTTGGGACAAATGATTTGACGCAGTATACTCTTGCTATTGATCGGAACAATGAGACTGTGCAGGATATTTACAACGAGATGCATCCTGCTATTTTATATTCTCTGCGATACGTGATTCGTATTTGTAGGAAGTATGGTGTAAAGACTAGTATTTGTGGGCAGGCCGGGAGTAGGGAGGATATGGTCCGGTTTTTAATAAGTGAGGGTATTGATAGTATATCTGTGAATGCAGATGCTGCGCGGAAAGTGAGTGAGCTTGTTGCGCGTATTGAAGGAGAGGCAGCTAAAGTAAGGGAGGCGCATGTGGCGATGACACCTAAGATTATTCTTAATGGTACTAGAACTCCGCAGATGGTAGCGACAAGTGTCGCAAGGTTCGATGCTCGTAAGCGACAAGAGGAGCTTTTATCGTATCCTGAAACTAGAGCACAGGCGCTCGCGTTGGCAACTTTATTTCAGGGTTTTTCTCAGGAAGAGGATGAGGACGGATTTATTAAACTTCCCATGATTTCAGAAGATTCGTGGCTTCAGTTGCCTTTGCCTGAACAAACGCCTGTTGATGGAAGCATTCAAGTGGAGAGTTATGAAGATCTTATTCTTAAGGCATTAGATAATGGTGAAGAGTATAGCCCTGGGAAAGGCTCAGAGAATAAAAAAGATATTCCTTCAATCAACGATGCTATTCCTATTGATTCGGAGATGTTTCAGGAAGAAGCTGGGCTTCGGGAGTGGGAGGGAGAGGATCAATAAGTGAGAATGCAAATTGTTTTTGTTACTACTTATTAGTATATTAAATATCGAAAGATTTAAATACCCTATTATTATAGGAAGAGCATGACAGCACAACAGATGTATAAGAATTTGGTTGATGAGTATAGGGTTATAGAGGAAGCTAAGAGATTATATGGAGACCTGAGGAGCAATGATCCTGAAAGGAGTGGTAATGCGCGAGTCACATTGGAACAATTGATTAATAATATCACTCCTGGTGTCGTTAATGCACAGACTAGTGATTCGTTTATTGCAACAAAGATTAGTGAACTCAAGCTGTCTGCGATTATGAATGGTTCTATTGCGATGCGAGTTGGTGGGGATGGAGTTATTGATGTGGCTAGTTTAGATAAACCTGAAAAATTTAAGGATAACTATTTAAGAGCGCCACCGGTGAAAACAGGGAATAAAAACTATGATGAGAATGTTCTGCCACACCATAATGTGTATTTTGGTCTTCATAATGCGCTCGAAGAGTTTGGGAAGGATAGTGGTGATCCTCAAGCTTTAGCAAGGTTTATTGCAGAAACTTATCGGTATGTTGAGTCTGATGCTCTTATTCGGGTAGCTGGGAGTTTTGGTAAGAATAGGGTATTCCTTAATGCAGCAAATGCTGATGATAAAAGAGATTTAGATAAGCTTTCAAATATAGACGCTCTCTTTGTTCGTGATGCGCTTAGTGTATTTCAAAGGATGTCTCCGAATGAGGCTATTGCTTATGTTGCAGGATTAGCTCATACTGCGAAGAGACGGGCTGATGATAACATCCCTGAAGCTGAGCGGGCTGATTATGCGACTGCGCTCTTGAAACATGCTCTTGCAGAAACTGCTACTTTATATGCTAGTGATCCTGCAAATGGCGAGGCAGTGTATGCGTCGCTTGGTAGGAGTCTCTACGATATTGTTAGATAGCTGTATATTGTATCGCTCAGTTAGATATTTATCTTTATTTTAGTTATTTCCTCTTGGAAAAGTGTTGTCTTCTCTGGACCGAGAATTGTTTGATGAAGGGCATTGTTTGAGTGGATTGCTTTTCCTAGTGTTCCTGTTGATTTTATAAGTGCTGCAATCTCTGCATCTGAGAGTGATGTCTTCGAGAGAAT
>CAYPUL010000054.1:0-5128 GCA_964413975.1 Candidatus Woesearchaeota archaeon | reverse complement strand
GATTGCACTCTTCTATTGGTTATGTTCCGCCAGAAAAATTCTAGCAGGAGGTTTTAAATACTTTCATACTTTCTTAACTTAGTGTATCACAATAGGGGTTCACTCCAAGGTGTTATTCTCGAAAAAACTTGATGACCAAAATATTCATCTTAGAGATTATCTTCTAAATAAGTTCTCAAAATACATCTATCTTGATACTTGTGATTTATTAGAAGTAGGGTGTGGTAATGGAAGATTTGCAACTTTGCTAGGCCCCAAAATCAAATCCTACACTGGAATTGAACCAGATGACGAATATCTAAAAATTGCTAAAGAGACCACTCCTAAGAACGTTAAAGCAGAATACTACAAAGGTACAGCAGAAGAAGTTCCATTGACTAGAAAGTTTGATGTTATCCTGTATGCATCTTCTTGGCATTTTATACAGGATTTTGATAAAGCAATTAGGGAAGCAAAAAGGCTACTAAAGCAAAAGGGCATTATAGTTATTTACGAACCTTCAAAAGAAACTAAAAAGTGGGCTAGCTCAAAATTGACAAAAGGCAGTAAGGATTTTGATGAAAAGCTATATCAAAGGAAATTGTCAGATTTACAAAGAGGTAGAAAAAGTATATCCAAATTAAATAAATATGGTTTACATATAACTGAAGAGGAAGTTGATAATGGTGAAAACCCAAATTTGTGGATAATACAGTTTAGGATTTAGGGTTCATACTAAAAGTGCTATCTTAAAAAGTAACTTTTAGGATCAACTTCTACATAGAGCCATTAAAATCTATTCTACTTGGAAAAAGCACCTAACTCACAGCAGGCGTGAAGAACAACTTTGATCCTGTAGAAACCAAAAATGCACTGATCATTAAAATAAAAGAATGTTTTACTCCACTCTTAATACTACCCTCAGTTAATTTTCCAATTGCAAGTCCGATAAAGAAACCCTGTGTTACTAACAAAACCAAAAACGGCTTTGAGAAACTTTGCGGCGTTAAACCCCCTTCACTCTTTGATTCTTTGTTAAGATTAGCAAAATCAGTGCCGCCTCCAATACTCTGGAGATTCCCCAATTCGCCGACTCCAGCAGTCAACGGAATAATCTTATACTCCATAACAAGAACAATCCCGATAAAGATAAAGAAAATGATATACCCCTGTACCACTAAATTGTAGATAGCAGACTTTCGCTCCTTCTTCAGTTTCTCAACCTCAGAAATGGACTTCGCCGTCGAGTCTAAAATATAATCTATCTCTCCACCAGCACGTTCTGCCTCACGGATAAGTCCAATCGCCCGCTTCACAACACCACTATTAACATCACGCGCAAATGTATCAAACGCCCTACCAATAGGAATCCCAAGCTCAATCTGGTTCGCGAGCTTCACAACATGATCGTTCAGAGCACCATAGTTCTTCTTTTTCATGTTGATAATACTCTTACTCACCGGAGTCCCTGCAGAAACACTCTCCGCAAGATTGCGCGTAAACTCGAGAAACATCTCATTAATCTTTTGTTCCTTTTTATTCTCGAGCGTTAGCCCAACAACAAATGGCAAGGCAAGAACAAAAAAAACAAGTCCAATCAAAAACAGAAACAGCGCTTGATCATGCAAAAAGAAGATGAGATCTAAGATTAGAGTAACTCCTGCAGCCCCGAAGCTGATCCAATGCATACGTCGAAGTCTCATGGTTAGTAGGAAGGTTGTTTGATAGTCAAAAACATAAGGAAGAAGATGTTTAATAATCCTACGCCGACTGCTGAGAACACACTCAACATAAAAGGAGAAAATCCAATGTTCGAACCAGTAAGCGCGAGAATAACAATCAGCAGCATAAATACCATTGGCGCAGCGATAACAATACTAATATAAATATCTAAAAATGTCTCTGCGACATTAGTATACTTCTCCCGCTCTAATCTATATCCCAAGAGCAAACTCTCCGCGCGCTTCTCAAAGAATTCATTTAAGCTAGCACCAGAGGTAATTGACGTTGATAACCCAGAAAACAGCTCTGCCAAACGCTCACTCGGAGCACTCTTCGAGGCATTATTCAGCGCAGTAACAAGGTCGTATCCATAGAGATTGATCTGATTCAGGACCTTCCGAAACTCTTTTCTTAGCGATGGATACTCTGCACCAAGTCCGATAATACGAAACAATTCTGCCGGTGCAATTCCTGATCCAGAAATAGCACTCATGTGAATCACTGCAAACGGCAATTCTTGGTTAATCTTCTTTTCAATCGTTTTCTTTTCAGTTGAAGGATACACATAGAGAAAGAGAAATGTCGCAATTGGTACAACAAAAGGAATCCAAAACACCTTGCCAAAACGCAGAAGAATACCACCCTCACGGAAGCTAAAGAACGGAGCACCGAGACCAACATCAAAGAAAAACAAAACAATCATAATAAGAATGCCGCCAAAAAAAGACAAAAATGCAGAGAACAGCATCATCGCAACATACGATTCAAGGAGCACATTAAGATTTGCTTTCTGGATCTCTTTTGCAAGATCATTAAAGTATCCTTTTCGTACCAACTGCTGTGCTCGATCAAAAAACATCTTATTCGCAAGTTTGAAATACCCTCTAGACCTCCCAAACTCAACCACACGCTCACGTTTGACAACTCTCTTCTGTCGTAATTTTCGGATATACTGTTCATTGATGTCTAATTCTTTTAATAACTGCATTTTACTTTTAGAAGGAACAACAACTGAAAACTGAGTTCCTGCACGTTGGAACGTCACCCGCTCTAGAGGAACAGCACGAGGAGGCTGTTCTCGAGGTATCTTTTTTTCACGTTCATAGCCTTCCCCTGCAGCTTTTTGCGGAAGCATTGGTAACGGCTGAATCAGAGCAGCCTCCTCAATCAACGAGGGGATAGAATTATTAATCACCTTCATAATCTCGAGAAGCGATCGAGTAGCATTCTGCAAGAGTTTCCGTTCACGAGGAGAGGCCCTCAGAAACTCTCGTCGGTACTGCAAAATCTCCTGCACAATCGCAATCTCAGTGTCAATATTCTTTCGTAAAGCATCAATCATATGAGCTCCGCAATCTTCTTATGGAGCGCTAGGAGATCTCGTTTAATTCGCATGACTGCCTCTCGATTCTCACTCTTCTGAGCAATCTCAAGTTGAGTAACCCCATCGCTCAACGCACTCAAGAACTGAGCAAGAATATCAATATCCTCTTCTTTCATCTCCTTCCTAAGAAAAGCAAATTTAAATACCTTTCATAAACCTAGAGAAAAGCAAATTTAAATACCTTTCATAAACCTAGAGAAAAGCGCGAGATGATCGCGCTCGGATTCTTATAATACTCATTCACAATACCTCCTACTTCATCAAAGCTATAGATCTTACGACGATATATCTCATAGAGTAGACGCGTCCTCATGAGAAGATCCGCTTGTAATCGCTCCACCGAAATACCGCTTCGGAGCGATATCTTCTCAAAAACCTTGCTCTGTTTTTTATAGTAGAACACATCCTGGCTAGGATCCCACTTGAACGGTACATTCACCAGCGCTGTTCCATCTTTATTCACATTCACGATCTCAACAATCTCTCGAACCTTTCGCGTATCTTGTTTATTGACGCGCGCATGAGTCGCAATCGCAACACAATCCAACGAATTAACTAAGGTCGGCGATAAGCTTATCGGCGGCGTCTCTAATCGCCGAACCAAGGTATCAACCGAATCAGCGTGCATCGTACTAAGTGATGCATGTCCTGAAGCCATACCCTGAAAGAGAACAAATGCCTCTTTTCCACGAACCTCTCCAACAATCAAGTAGTCAGGATTCTGTCGAAACGAGCTCTTTAAAATAGCAAATAAATCAACCTCGCCAACCTTACCAATGCCAATCGAGGTACGCGCAACCGATGGCAACCAGTTCTCTCGCGGCAAATTAATCTCTCTAGTATCTTCAATACTCACGACGCGAGCTTCAGGCGGAATAAAAAATGCAAGCGCGTTCAATAACGTTGTCTTTCCAGAAGCAGTTCCTCCACACACAAGAATACTAGATTTATGTTCAATCAATATCCAAAAATAAGCTAGCATCTCCGGACTAAGCGTGTTCATCCCAATCAGTTGAATCGGAGTCCAGGGAATCTTAGTAAACTTACGAATCGTAAACGTTGGCCCGCGGGATGAAACATCCTTCGTATAGGTGGCATTGACACGCGATCCATCTGGCAGCGTTCCATCTAACAATGGTTGCGCATAAGACACATATCGTCCAGTCCTTTGAGCAAGTTTCTCAACAAAACTCGCAAGGCGATCAACATCCATAAACTTAATATTCGTTCGTAGATTCCTGTAGATGCGATGCACAATAAACACCGGAGTGTCAACACCATTGCATTCAATATCCTCAATAAAATAATCCCGTAACAATGGCTCAGTCTCATTCAACCCAATAAAATCGCGAAAGAGATAATAAAAAATATTATAGTAACCTTCAGGAGAGACCTTTAAATTAAGCTCATCAATCAACAATCGCGCAGTCTTATCTATATATTCAGAGGTCGCTTCAAGCGTATTCTCAACAGCAACATTAACATTAATCAATTCGAGCATTGCATTCTCCAAACGGTCTAACACTGATTTATCCTGTTCGCTCAATGTTGGTTCCTCGATCGTGTACATCAATTCATGTAAGGTAGGATCCCAATAAATATGAACAGAGGCATAGGGCGGAATAACCATATATCTTACATCAATCTTAGTCTTGTCCTGTCCTCGCGGCAAGGGAGGAATCGTCGGATTAAGATTAATCTGTACAACCATACAACACCTCTCCGCACATTGTCTCCAAACAGCAGCGATTTATTTAAACCTATGCTCCACTAGTTTCTTTAATATTAACAACAATGCCAGTCCCAGTATCCCCAATGTGAGCAATAGAAAGTGCATACGGACGCGATGCCGCATTAAGTTTCTTAACTGCTTTATCTGCTGCCCCTCCAAGAGTAGGATCAGTACAATACGTAGCAGGAGTAGTACCAGTAAGAGTTAGAGGAACATTACAACCATACACAACATTAGCAGAACTAGTATAATCCACTATCAACTCAACATCGTAATTCTTCTTAGCAGAGCTTGTTTTTACCTTAACATTT
>CAYPUL010000053.1:0-5180 GCA_964413975.1 Candidatus Woesearchaeota archaeon | reverse complement strand
GTGAGACTTAAATTTTTGACCAAGCTATTTAAGTCTCCCGAATATAACAAAAGACAATTTGGGTAAATACTTCAGTCTTTTGTTATATTTTCGATAGCTTGTGTCTTTAAAAGACTTTCTAATCTGTCCAAAAAGGATTGGAGTGTAAGAACTGTTTATAAAGAGGGTTATCTTTGAAGAGACATGACGACGAAGAGTTCGATTATTATTGATTTGGAAGATCCGAGGAGTACGGCTATTGCAGAGGTACTTGCTAATACCAGTGCTAAGAAGATTCTTGGTGTTTTGGCTGAGAAAGAGATGAGTGTAAGCGAGATTAGTGATAGGCTTGGTATGGCGTTGAATACAGTTGATTATAATGTTAAGAAACTTGTTGACTCTGGTTTGATTGAGAAGACACAAAGGATGTTTTGGAGTTCAAAAGGGAAGAGGATGTTGTTGTATAAGATTTCTAATAAAAGGATTGTTATTTCGCCGCGGACGTTAATGAGGGGTGTGTTGCCGACTGTTTTTATAACTATGTTGTTGGCGGTTGGGATTAAGGTTTTTGTGGGTAGTGGAGAGCAAAAGATTATTGAATATGCTGCGTCTAATGAAGGGGTTGTTTCGAAGCTTGTTGGGGGAGGGGTTGAGCGTGCGGTTGATAGTGCTGCTTCTGTAGCTGTTCCTGTTGCTCCGCCTGCGAGTGATGGGGTTGTTGGTAGTGTATATAGCGCTTTGTCTAATGCGCCTAATTCATGGGTGTGGTTTTTGATTGGGGGTTTGAGCGCTTTGGTCATATTTCTCTTGTGGAATTGGAGGAGAAGATGAGTAGAGTGAAAGGAGGTTTCGTGGAGATGGATGGACGAATTGTGATTGGTATTTTGCTGCTTGGTATTCTTGCACTTGGAGGGTATCTTTTCTTGGGTGGAGAGAGCGCAGTTGTTTCTGCACAAGGGACTGCAGTAATTGAAACGAAGCCTGATCTTATTTCAGTGTACTTTGATATTGAGAAGAGGAATGAAAGCGCTGAGATTGCTCAAGATGAGTTGGAGAAGGCGTCTGATGCTGTGTTGATTGAGATGTTTCGTCTTGGTTTTGATCGTGATGATGTGCAGCTTGTGAACTATAATATGTATCCGGAGTATGATTGGAGTGATGGTAGGCGCGAGCAGCTTGGCTATGTGGCTAGACAGCAGATTGTGGTGAAGAGTGATGATTATACACTTGTGCCGAAGATTGTTGATTCGGGCGTTGATGCTGGTGGATATGTGACGAGTATTAACTTTGAGTTGTCTGAGGAGAAACAAAATGAGTATAAGGTGCAGGTATTAGAGGCTGCTGGAAATGATGCACAGCGAAAGGCTACGGCTACAGCGTCTGGATTAGGAAAGAAGCTAGGAGATTTGGTTTCGGTTGAGAGTCAAGACTTTCAGTATCCTGGTCCGATTGTTTATTATGAGAAAGGATTTGCTATTGCCGATGCAGGTGCTGCTGAGAGCGCACGAAGCGCTGCGATTGCTATAGCGCCCCGGGATATTGAAGTGCGGGCAACTATTCTTGTGAAGTATAAACTGCAGAGATTTTGACTAGTGTCGGTAGACTTAAATAATTTGTTTTTTTCTTTTTTTGATGTTGAGTGAGAAGCAGGTTTTAGAATTAAGGGAACATTTAGCTCGCGCGCAGAATCCTATTTTTTATTATGATAATGATTGTGATGGACTATGTAGTTTTGTTTTGTTGAGGAGGTTTTTGGGTAGAGGAAAGGGTGTTAGTGTTCGGAGTTTTCCTGATTTGAATAAAGATTATGCGCGGAAGGCTCGGGAGTTGAATGCAGATTATGTTTTTGTATTAGATAAACCTGTTTTGTCTCAGGAGTTTGTGGAGGCTATTTCGAACATGGGACTACCTCTTGTTTGGATTGATCATCATGATCTGCCTGTTCAGGATTTCGAAAAGGAATTTGATAATCTTTCTGTGTATAATCCAACGCGGAATAAGGGGATGACTAAGAGTAATGAACCAGTGACTTACCTAGCATATATAATTAGTGGACGTGAAGAGGATGTGTGGATTGCGGTTATGGGATGTATCGCGGATCATTATCTGCCTGATTTTGTGTCTGTGTTTGAGAAGCGTTATCCTGAGATGTGGGGTGATTTTAATGGAGCGTTTGATGCATACTATGGTAGCGAGATAGGAAGGATTGCACGTGCTCTGAATTTTGGTTTGAAGGACTCGATAACGCATGTTGTTCAGTTGCAGAATTTTTTGATTTCATGTCAACATCCTAGAGAGGTATTGAGCGAGGTTCCTGGGAACTATTCATTTCGGAAGAAATATATTGGGGTTGAGCAGAAGTGCGATGGATTCGTGAAGAAGGCTGCTTCGAAGTTGCATAATAATATTATATTTTTTTCATATAGCGGTGATTTGAGTATAAGCTCTGATATTTCTAATGTGTTATCTTATAGGTATAGGGATGCATATATTGCTGTTGCGTATATTAATGGTAATATAGTGAATATTTCTCTTCGTGGTAAGGATGTTAGACTTATTTTGGAGCGAGTTTTGCTTCTTGTTCCTGGGAGTGGCGGGGGGCATGATGATGCTGTTGGTGCGCGGGTTGGTGCCTCTGATCTTGCGAGATTTCAAGAGGTTTTTGAGCAAGAGGTGGCTAGATATCGTGGCAAGCGTTCTGATTGAGGTTTATGGGAGAGTGCAAGGCGTTAATTTCCGCGTGATGACTAAAAAGTTTGCGGATTCTCTTGGCGTTAGAGGATGTGTTATGAATAGGACTAAGGGTAGTGTTTTGATTCATGCGCAAGGTGCAAAGGAGAGTATAAAAAAGCTGATCTTATGGATAAAAGGAAGTCCTGGATTGTCTAGTGTTGATAGGGTTGTTGTTCGGAAATTGCAGGAAGAGATGCGCTATAATGATTTTACGATTGTGCGTGAGGGTTTTTTTAAGGATCAAGTGAATAGTTTTGGGAATTTGGGAAGACGATTGTTTGGTGAAGGTTTTTGAAGTGTCGTAAAGATTTATAAGGGTTGTTTTGCGAGGGGGATTATGAATGATATAGACAGAGAGAAGATTGGCCGAGCAAATCTGCTGCGAGGGAGCGAAGAAGTGAAGGGAGAGGTTATCCAGGGATATGATTTTAATGAAGGTGTTGATTACGAGAAGATTATTCAGAGTTTTAAGAGAACAGGGTTTCAGGCTTCTCATTTTAGCCGAGCGATTGAGATCGTGAAGAAGATGATTGAAGATAAGGCGTTTATCTTTTTGGGATATACTTCAAATATGGTTAGTTCTGGTGTGAGAGATATTATTCGATATTTGGTTGAGCGTAAGTGTGTTGATGTGATTGTGACAACTGCTGGCGGGATTGAAGAGGATATTATTAAGTGTCTCGGAGATTTTGTGTTGGGAGATTTTCGTGCTCAAGGCAAGGTGTTGAGGGATAAAGGGATTAATAGGATTGGAAATATTTTTGTTCCGAATTCGAGATATGTGGCATTTGAGAGATTTATGCAACCAATTTTGGAAGAGCTTTATCAGGAGGCGAGGAATGAAGGGAGGGTTGTGAGTGCTCGTGATGTTGTTTGGAGATTGGGAGAGCGGATTAATGATAAGAGTAGTATTTGTTATTGGGCTTGGAAGAACGAGATAGATATTTTTTGTCCTGCTTTGATGGATGGTGCTCTTGGAGATAATGTTTATTTCTTTAGTTTTAAAAAATCTGATTTTAAGATTGATATTGTTGAGGATATGAAGCGATTAAATGATATGAGTATTGGTCTTGAGAAGGCTGGGGTAATTATCCTTGGGGGTGGTGTTGTGAAACATAGTATCTTGAATGCGAATATGTTGCGGAATGGTGCTGATTATGGTGTTTATATTAATACTGAACAGGAGTATGATGGAAGTGATTCTGGAGCATTGCCTGATGAGGCTGTTTCATGGGGTAAACTTGTTTCTGAGGGGATGCATGTGAAGGTTTTTTGTGATGCGACTATTGTATTTCCTTTGATTGTTGCGGAGACGTTTGCACGTTCGAATGATCGTAATATCGTCGAGGAATCTTAAAGGGAAAAACTTAAAAAGAGAGATGTATTTAATAGAACTAATTAGAAAGAGTTGAGATGAAGATATTGGTTACTTCTGGTAGTGGGCATGGATTTACTGAAAAGGATGCGTTTGATGCTGCACTAATTGAAGCAGGTATAGAGAATTATAATGTTATTCATTTAAGTTCTGTTATACCTAACGATTCTGTTATTGTTAAAGGAAAGAAACCGGAGAGAAATGTGGATCATTGGGGCTATCGGTTGTATGCGGTGTATAGTGCTGCTTATGCTATTGAGCGCGGTCAGGAGGCATGGGCAGGTGTTGGTTGGACGCAGGATTCATGTACAAGAGGTGGTTTGTTTGTTGAACAAAGAGGTCCTTTAGAGAGTGTTGTAGAAGGGGATATTCATAATTCATTAGCACATATGATGTCTCTTCGTGTTGAATTACACAATGAAAAGAATTATGGGCCTGTTTATTCTATGACGAAAGGAGTGGTTCGAGGGGATCTTCCAATTTCGTGTGCGCTGGTTGCTGCGTTGTATAAGGTTGAATCGTGGGATGGACAAGGGTTTTTCTTTTGAGAGATAGTCTTTTATATATTTGCGATTTGTATATTAGATGAATGTTACGCAGGTTGTAAAAGGAATGATTGGACTTGAGGTTCATGTGTATTTATTGACTAAGGAGAAGTTGTTTTGTCGGTGTGTGGCTTCGCGTGAGAAGGGTTTAGAACCAAATAGTAATGTTTGTCCGATTTGTACTGGTATGCCTGGAGCAAAGCCAATGCTGCCGAATAAATCTGCTGTTGAAGGAGCGGTGTTGATTGGATTGATGTTGGGATGTCGCATTAATGAGCACATGTCTTGGATGCGGAAACATTATTCTTGGGCTGATTTGCCGAAAGGATATCAGAATACGCTTTCAGGAACGCGGGCGTTTCCTGTTGGTGCTGATGGTGTCTTTCATGGTATTCGGATACGGGGTATTCATCTTGAGGAGGATCCTGCTTCTTGGGAGCCTTTAACAGGGAGGATCGATTACAATAGGTCTGGATTACCATTGGTCGAGATTATTACAGAGCCTGACTTTAGTGAGTTCATATAAGTTTGGATGTGGTTGGAGCGAT
>CAYPUL010000052.1:0-5517 GCA_964413975.1 Candidatus Woesearchaeota archaeon | reverse complement strand
GTTTGGAAATATTTCTCGGATAATACCACAGAAGCGCAGAGCGACACATTTAAAAACCCTGAAAATTACCTTTGTATGAAAGAATAAGGAAGTCATTATTATTACAATGAAGAATGAGATTAACGAGGCACACGAAGCCGTAGATGGTTTCTTAGAGGAAGCTTCAGACGCAAAGAGAAAGGTAATTATCCCAGGAGAAATCATTACAGCGGGAGAAGATTACCTCCCAGGAGAAGGAACACGACGTGTTGGCGAAAATATACTCGCAACAAGATTTGGTCTCGCAGAAATAGCAGGCAGGGTAGTTCGCGTTATCTCTATCTTCGGAGCATTTATCCCACGGAAGAACAACGTTGTTATTGGGAGAATCATCGACATAACACACGCAGGCTGGCTCGTTGATGTAGATGCCGCAGCACCAGGTTTCCTTCAGATTGAAGAATCCCCACGGTTTATCAATCGCAACGAGATGGATCAGTACCTAGCAATCGGCGATGTTATAGCAGCAAAAATCTGGTCAGTAAAATCTCGCGGTCTTGATCTAACACTAAAAGGGAAAGGTCTCGGAAAACTCGAGAATGGGTTTATCTTCCGCATCATCCCCAGTCGTGTCCCTCGCGTCATTGGCCGCGAAGGAAGCATGGTCAATCTCATCAAAGAGCGTACAGAATGCAACATTACAGTCGGACAAAACGGTTGGATTTGGATTACCGGCCCTTCAATAGATGGAGAGATTACAGCAAGGCACGCAATCGAATTTGTTGCTGACAAAGTTCATATTAACGGTCTCACCGTAAAAGTAGAGGAATGGTTCAATAAGAGGGAATCATAATGGTGCACAAACGATCAGACGGAAGAAAGAACAATGAATTACGGCAGATGAAGGCAAAAATAGGCGTCGTGCCGAATGCAGACGGATCTGCAATGTTCGCGTTTGGTAACACCATTGCTATTGCAGCAGTCTATGGCCCCAGGCAACTCCATCCACAACATATGCAAAATCCTACACGTGGGATCCTCCGCTGCACCTACGACCTCCTAAGCTTCTCAGTCTATGATAGAAAAAAACCAGGCCCATCAAGACGTTCAAACGAGATATCGAAAGTAACAGAATGGGCTCTTCTTCCAGCACTCGATCTCGAACCATTTCCGAACAGTGTTATCGACGTACAGATCTATATATTACAAGCAGATGCAGGAACACGAACAGCAGGTATTAACGCAGCATCAATGGCACTAGCGCATGCCGGTATTCCAATGCATGACCTTATCTGCTCAGTAGCAGTGGGAAAACTTGACAAAGATCTTGTTGTTGATCTTACCAAAGAAGAAGAAGACTTTGAAGATGGCGAAGGCGCAACTGACTTTGCAATAGCAAAATTTGCGACTCAAGAAAAATTCTCTCTCCTCCAATTAGACGGAAAGATACAGCCGGAAAGAGTGAAAGATATCTTAGAACTCGGCACAGAAGCATGCGAGAAGATCTATGCAGTACAAAAAAAAGCACTAAAGGAAGCAATTACAGAGGAGTCATCATGAGCAGTATGGATGTCACCAACCTTACGAAAAAAACATTAATGAGAATGTTCAGTGAAGGAAAACGATTTGACGGAAGAGATTTACTTGCTTCTCGAGATATAAAAATTCAGTACAACATCTCGAATAAAGCAGAAGGAAGCGCGAGTGTTCGAATTGGGAAAACAGAAGTAGTTGTCGGTGTAAAACTGACAATTGACGAGCCATATCCAGACTCTCCAGATAAGGGCAATCTGATGGTGTCAGGAGACCTCCTGCCACTTGCTTCTCCCCGTTTTGAATCAGGCCCTCCAGGATTTGATGCAATAGAGCTCCAAAGATTAGTAGACCGAGTCATCCGCGAGTCAGGTATGATTGATCTCAAGAAACTAGTTATAAAAGAAGGTGAAAAAGTATGGACAGTGATTATCGATGTCTATCCTCTAAACGATGATGGGAATCTTATCGACGCATCAACGATCGGCGCGATTGCAGCACTCAGAACAGCCCTCTTCCCAGCAACAGACGCCGAGGGAAAAATAGATTACGAGAAAAAAACAGAAAAAAAACTCCCCCTCGCAAAAGAAGTAATTCCTCTATCCTTCAGTTTCTTTAAACTGGGAAATGTAATAATTATCGATCCGACACGTGAAGAAGAGGAGGCATGTGACGTACGGATCACTTTTGGCATGTCTCGCTGGAATGATCAATACGTAATCAACTCATGTCAAAAAAAAGGAGAAACACCACTCACACTCGAAGAGATAACACAGATAATGGGTATAATTCCAAAAAAATATGAGGAACTAAACAAAAAACTTAAAAAGTTCCTCTAAATCTCCATAACAATGCAAGAGCAATTCACGAAATATGAGACCGCCAGAATAATTGGAGCACGTGCCCTCCAAATAGCAATGGATGCTCCGCTTCTCTTAAAGCTTTCTGATACTGAAATGAAAGAAATGGGGTATGATGCTCTAAAAATAGCGGAGCGAGAATTAAAAGAGAACGTTCTTCCAATAACAATCAATCGCCCAACACCGCGGAAACAGAGAGAAAAACTCCTCCACACTAAAGAAGATCTTGTTTCAGATGAAGAACTCATCGCAAAAGAGCAAGAGGTAGAAAAAGAAATCGCAGCAGAAGCAGAAAATCTTGGTTTTGTCAACGAAGGAGAAGACGAAGAAGTTACAGAAACAGAGCCTAGACAAGAAGAACAATAAACACCCTTAAAAACTTCTCTTTCTTCCCATATGCAATGTTCCTGATAGATATCAAAGCGCGAACAATCAAAGACTCACGAGGTCAGTCAACGCTAGAAGTACGAGTCAACAATGCAACAGCCTCCTCTCCCTCAGGAAAATCAACAGGAAAACATGAAACTATTCCATACCACAACTCTCGTCAATGGAATATCAAATTCCTAAACACATTCAAACCAAAATTAGAAATAAGTTCCTTCAACGACCTTCGGAAACTTGAGTCTTTAATCAAAAAACGTGCACGCATAACAGACGTAAAACAATTTGGTGCAAATGCCCTTATAGCATTAGAAATCGCAACACTTCGCGCCCTAGCAAAAAAACAAAAAAAGGAACTTTGGCAAATCATAAATCCAAGAGCAAAAACAATCCCGGTACCAGTCGGCAATGCAATTGGCGGAGGTCTCCACAGCCATAACGAAAATCATCCAATCTTTCAAGAATTCTTAATCATACCAAAGACACCTTCTATAAAGGAAAACATTCTAATCATGAACAAGATCTATAGAAAACTAAAAAGAATACTAAAAGCAAAAACAAAAAATGACGAAGGTGCCTGGCAAACAAATCTCCATGACGAAGAAATCCTTACCATCCTCGCACAATTCAAGGAAGTCCATATCGGAATCGACATAGCAGCATCTACCTTTTACAAGAATAATCTCTATGAGTATAAAAATAAGACGCTAGATCGCAACGCCCAGATTGCATATATAAACTCACTTATTACACGCTACAATCTGTTCTATGTAGAAGACCCACTCAACGAGGAAGATTACACAGGCTTCAGAGAGATAAAAAAACAAAGCCTTATCTCAAGCGATGATTTGACAGCAACACAAATATCTCGTTTAAGAAAAGCAATAAAAGCAAGATCAATGAATGCAATGATTATCAAACCAAATCAAAATGGTTCTCTCCTCGAATTAAAAGAGATAATAGAGATCTGTAAACGTTCAAACATTGCCACAATAATCTCACACCGGTCAGGTGAGACACACGACACAGCTATCGCAGATCTAGCAGTTGCCTTCGAAACAGATTACATAAAGTGCGGTATTGCAACATCCTGGCGAGAGGCAAAATTAAACCGTCTAGTTTCTATAGAACACGCTCAACAACACATTTAAATAATAGTTTTTCTTTCATACGAAATGGAAAAAAGAGGAACGCGAATTGTTCTCATACTAATCACAATCCTAGGATTCCTTCTAATTCTCCTAGTACTGCCACCAAAAACAGGGGGCATGGCAATTACAGTAGAAGATACAATGCGATCAGTTCTTTGTGTGGACTCAGACGGAAATTCGTTTAAAACAGGAATCTTTGTAAAAGGAGACGTAACATTGTACACACGAGCACAAGGCCTGGTGACACGAAGATACTACGGCACACGAACAGATAACTGTCTCAACAATGAAATTCTGAGCGAGCAATCATGTTCCAGTACAGGACTTTGGGTGTCCTCATATAGACAATGTCCTCCAGGCTATTCTTGTTATGACGGTGCGTGTCGAAGATAAGAACATTTAAAAATAAGGATCGCTTCCCAATAAAATGCAAAAGAGGCTATCGCAAAAAAGCAATACTTTCCTCACTATAGCAATTCTTATTAGCAGCCTGACGCTCGCCACACTATTCTTAGCGCCAGAATCTCCGCGTCTTAGCCCAGCCGTATCAAATGAGAACCGTATGATAACACTTGATCCTACAGGAACCTTTACCTGTACTGATACTGACGGCGCTCTTGGCCTTAAAAGTATCTATGAAAAAGGGATTGTCACACTCGAGAAAAGAGTAGGACTTCTCGGCATAAAAAATCGTATCAGCAGCGGTGTTGACCGTTGTCTCGGTTCCAATACTGTTGTCGAATACTCATGTAATGAGAAAGGCCGCTCGTTATCCTTCCTCTTCACATGCCCACCAGGATACTATTGCGATAGCGCTCTTGCTGTCTGCCGAAGTCGATAGGCAAATCTTTTTAAACCAACTATATTTCTAACCACGATGCCAAAAAAAAGCAAATTAGAAGAGAATAGCTCTAAAGAAACAAACAAAGAACCGAAGAAGAAAAGATCGAGATCGAAAACTCAAGAAGAGCCTGAGCAACGAAATGCAGAACCAAAAGAGAATGATAAGCTCACAAAGCTAAAAGAAAAGCTCAGAGAAAAAGCGAAGAAACTTGAGAGCGAAATAAAAGTAGACGAAGGAGATCTAAGAAAGAAAGTAAAGATCGAAGAAGAAAAGAAAGATATGCTTGTTCCTATAGAGGATTATCTAAAATCATCAATCCATTTAGGAACGCGAGCAATCACCCCAGACATGCGCCAATACGTTTACAAACGTCGCGCCGATAGTCTAGCAGTCTTTAATACCACGCTTCTCGACGAGAAGATTCGAGAGGCGGCAGATTATCTCGCGAGGTTCTCTCCAAATGAGATCCTTGTTGTTTGTAAACGAGAAGCAGGGATACACGCGGCTGATTTATTCAGTAGAGCAACAGGCATTCGCGCCTTCACAAAGAACTATCCCGCAGGCATCATGACAAATCCAGATCTTAAAAACTTTCTCGAGGTCGAACTGCTTGTTATCTGCGACCCCTGGACAGATAAAGCAGCATTCGATGATGCACGCAGAGTTGGAATTCCAACTATGGCAATTTGCGATACAAACAACTACACAATCGGCGTTGACAAGATCATTCCAGGAAACAACAAGAGCGCAAAAAGCCTAGGTATGA
>CAYPUL010000051.1:0-5605 GCA_964413975.1 Candidatus Woesearchaeota archaeon | reverse complement strand
TAGCGGATGTGGGTGTTGCAACCACATTTAGCATAGATAACTATGCGAATAATATCCTCTATGTTGATGCTGAGAATGACGCCGTTATTGCAGAGCTAGCAACTACCATTGGCACGTATGCGAGCCGAATCCAGAGTGCGTGTTACGGTAGTTGCACGCGTGATCTGCCGGAAATAAACTGCAGTCAAAACCTTATCGTCTGGAGAAGTGATGAGGAAAATAAGGTACGCCAGGAAGATAACTGTGTTTTTATTGATGGCGATATTCGAGCAGTTGACGCATTTATTTATCGTACCCTTGGCGTACAATAAAGAGAATTTCTCAACCTCGTGCATGTCAAGAACCTTAATTCCCCGGTTCTTGAGCACTCTCGAGAATCAGGATCTAAGGATTCTCGAAGTCCCACCATTCGCTTCGCTCATTCCACAGCAAGCTGTGGGGTATTGCACTCGGTTAGCAAAAGAGAAATTCTCTAATTCCATTCTGAGCCGCAGCAAGCTGCGGAGTATTGACTCAGAATGGAATAAACCATGACGCGAAAGGTTTAAAATGCTATTTTGAATTACAACGCCATGAAACAAGTATCTCCTGCTCAACCACCTGAACCGTGGCGAGTGCGCCAACGTGAAACCATATGGGTAGTGGGCACCATGGTCGTCATTATCGGAGCGCTCATACTCACCCCCATTATAGTTCGCATGCTTACGACTTTTGATTATGAAGGTCTCACCTTTACTCAAGAAAAATTTGGCACTATCCCTGTATATCATTATTCCTATTACTTTACTGACGATATCGGCCAGCAATACCAATATAACCTGTACCTCCGTAACGACCCCCGGACGAATGATATCCCTATCGATAATGAAATTCTCTTTAAAGAACGACGCACGACGTACGTCACCTTAAACTCAAGCGCGCTAGCACAATGCCCGACAAGCTTGCGTGATATTGCCTCTTTGGCACAGTTTTTAAGCGATAATCAGATTATTATTCAAGCAGGAAACATTGATGCAGAGCTTGCAAAGGAAAATAATCTCACTCATATAACCTGTAAAACTCACCCTAACGACAGCGTTATCGCCCTTTTCCCCGGTAATGAAACAAGAATTTCTCAAGAATACGGGTGCCATAAAGTCTCATACGCGACCTGCGAAGAAGTTCTCCCGGCACTAGAGAAGTTAATGGTTGAAGCAATTCTGGATGCGAAACGAATAGGCCGCGAAGGCAGCTTGAATACAAGGTAGGTATTTTTGTATCATTACTTACATATTTTGTAATATTTAATACAAAATAGTAACATTTATAAAGTTCCCTGAGGTAAGCTCATTATACTATGGTTACAAAATATGATGTTTTTGAAGCAGTCTATAAAAATAGGGCTCCGTTGAAACCCATCGAGGTAGTGAAAATATTTAATAAAGACAAAAGAGAATACCACATAATTCATAGGCATCTCAGGGAACTTGTAAAAGAAAATTTATTAATTAAGAACAAGAGCGGCTTTCAAGTTCAAATCAATGAAAAGTCAGATCTTCTTTACAGATTAATTCATTATTGCCTGAAAAATGGGATAAACTATAATCTTCTTTTAGATAATAATTTTGCAAAATTCATCAGTAGAGCATTACAAAAAGAAGAGATAAACTCGAAGAATGCCAATTTAAACCCAAGGACGCTGAAAAATTATGTCAAAATACTTGATACTTATGGATTAGCTTTGATTATTTCAGAAAAGCCCTTGAGAATTAGAGTATTTTACAATGCTCTTCTCAATAACCTTTTAGTTTATTTCAACTATAAGCATTCAATTGCTATAGAAACATCTAAGAATTATCTCGTTGAAATAAATAAAGAATTATTGACTTATAGAAAGCTACGTAAGAGGGACGAGCTGGCTTTTTCAAAAATAGTCAGGGAGTTTGAAGTCTCTTTTGTATATCACAGTCTTTCACTTGAAGGAAACCCCATTACTCTCCCAGATACACTTAAGATACTTAAGGATGAAATAATTCCAGGAAACCTTAGAAGCATAGATATTGATGAAATCAAGAATTACCAAAATGCTATTCTGCAAATGATTAAAGATGCAAATGAAAGAAAGCCATTAAGCATTCAGGTAGTATTGGATTATCATAAAATTGCAATGGCACACAAACCAGACAGTGTAGGAAGAATACGGCAAATTTCTGTGCATATCAAAGGCAACCCCAATTTTAAGGTTGCAAAGCCCGAGATGATTAAAGAAGAGTTAGAAAAATTATTTGATGAATATAATGAATTCATTAAAAGAAAGAAATCCTCTTTGAATGAGATAATTGAGTTTGCATCCTATTTTCATAATGAATTCCAGCATATTCATCCCTTTGAAGATGGAAACAGCAGAATAACCCGATTAATCGCGTTTCACTTGCTGCAATCAAGAGATATCCCCATTTTAGACATACCTTTTGGCCTTTTGGATGAATATGTGAGTTATACTAAGGCTTCAAGAAAGAGAGAGGACAAGAAACTTTATAAAACATTCCAAAAAATAATTTTGTATAATCTTAAGAAGATTAATGAACGGATATAATTCACGGCTTACGCCCTTGGGACATGAAGTGCGGAGGATGCATTATGTTTTTTTTCCCTATGTGCTCTGCGCACCTCATTTAATATCGGCAAAATACTGAGGATGATGATGACAAGCACTGCTAGTGAAAAGTGATCGCGAACCCATGGAATGTTGCCAAACAAAAATCCCCCTATTCCGAATAAGCCTATCCATAACATTGCGCCACTCACATTATATGCGAAGAATTTTTTATATGACATATTTCCAATTCCTGCTACGAAGGGGGCAAGCGTGCGTAAGATAGGCATAAAACGTGCAAGAACAATGGTCTTTCCGCCATGGTGAATGTAAAATGCACGCGTACGATCAAAATATTTTGGTTTCAGTAAACCAGGGTGGCGCATTAAATAGCTTCCGCATCTTTTACCTATTGAATAATTGAGAGCATCTCCAAGAATTGCCGCTATAATCAAAAGGATGAGAATCCACCAGAGATTGAGCATATCCAAAGCTGCAAGTGTACCTGCTGCAAAGACAAGAGAATCACCAGGAAGAAACGGAGTGATTACCAGACCAGTTTCACAGAAGATAATGAGAAATAATATACTATAGACCAGTACCCCGTAATCTTGGGTTAATGCAGCTAAATATACATCGAGGTGAAGCACAAGATCAATGAGTGTTGCAAGTTCCATATCTGTCATTCCCAGAGTTTCTTTTTAAAGATTTACTTTTTTCTGGCGAGTGTAACGGTCTTGCCAGAGCCACGTATCTCCTGTAGTATCGAAACCACGTCGGAATATATAGGAATGGTGCGTATATTAAAGAGGAGAATAGTTCCGAACCAGACGAGAATAATTAAGACAGTACTTCCAAAATACCAGGTGAGTTGATGTGCAATATCGAAATAATTCGCTCCATTCGCAAGCATTCGGGCGAAAATTACGATACGAATGATGTTTAAAGCCAAGAATGCACCGATAATCACGAGAAGACTTTTCCAACGTACGCGCCAAGTCATGGGTGTTGTTAAATTAAGAATGAGTAAAAGGTAATATGCTGCTCCTGCCACACATGCTGCAACAATGGTTGCGTATTGTCCTTGGAAATAAAGCGTCGTTGTTCCCAGCATCACTGTATCTGCATAGATTGCCTGAATTATCCAGTATACTGGATAGAGTGTTAGAGGGGTAAAAATGGCATAGAGAAGCGCCATTCCTCCTAGCGGAATAAGTGCTAATATGATATACCGCACAAGAAGTAAAAGCGTTTGGCGCGTGTCCATGCATTCGTAGAGTTGTAATGATTTAAAGAACCTTCGATTGCGCCGGTTTAGGGATTGGGATTGCCTTTTCCACGCGTGCGCTCGAGAGAAGAGCGTGGAGCATGCCTGGCTCGAGGGCGACGAACGAATGCAAAGATGATGATAAGAGCCAATAAAAAAATAATTGCAACCCCAAGAGCCCAGGGCATACTCTCTTTTGTAAAGATTTCCCCATATGTTGTCAACTCACTAGAGGTTTCAGGTGCCGTTGAGGTAAGGACGACAACTTCGGGCAAGTTGAGGGGAATCGCTCGCGCGTTTGCACGATCACAGGAGGCAATTGAGATCGATATTCTTTGAGGAATTTCTGAGTGCGTACGGAATACTCCGTTCTTATACTCATATTCTGCACTGAGTTCAAGATCGTAGATGCCGGAGGCGCTTTCTGGAAGAGTTGTTGTAAATGTCACCGTGGTGTCTTCTCCTTCATCGAGTCCTGAACGAATTTCCTGTGCCATATCAAGCGAGAGCTTGGAGTTTCTGAGGAGTACCTTAACACGATCTTGGTCTTCATCACCAATATTTGTTACCCTAGATGTGAGCTGTATTGTATCGCCACACGTAAGAGAAGTAGGAGTTACTCCTATTTTATCAAAGCGGATAAACCTTCCCTCATTGTCTTCTCGTTCTATCGTAATTGATTGTGAGGTTGTCCGGTCGAAACTCGCGACGCTTTCAGTACATACTCCTGACTCTGCTCCTTTCTTATATGCTTTAAGAAGAAGCTGATAATTTCCTTCTTTGAGTGAGGGGGAAACAGTGAAAGTAAAAGTGGTTTCTTCTTCATCCTCCTCCTTCATGTTTCCGAGATTTATACGGCTATTTTCACTTCCCTTGAAATTAAGCTCTTTTACTTCGTTTTTACCGTTAGTGTTACGCAAACCGAGCTCGAGGATGACATCTTGCAAGGTGGTTGTACCAGTATTGGCAACTTCAATCTCCAGGTCGATTGTATCCCCTGCTGTCCACGTCGTTTTCTTTCCTGAGCTTTTTATTTTTGCTTTTTCGATCCGCAACGCAGTTCCCTTTTGACCTGTGCTACAGAATGACGCTGGCGATGAAGCAGATGACTGATTTGGAACAACGCTTGTGTTTTGAGTAGGTGCTGGCGGCACTGTGGGCCTGGGCTCTTCGGCAGAGTTTGCAAACACAATAAACAAAGGCATTGTACGCTGAGCATTAGGATCGTCAGGCGAGAGAGAAACAAATAGCCAGGTGTCTACAGTTTTAGTGTTTTTGGTACCTCGCTGTGCGTTTAATGTAATTGACTTCGATTCTCCTGGTGCAAATACAACTGTCCCTGAATTTGAAGTCCAGTGCAAGTCTGAAACATCAACGCCATATATTGTCGCGGTTGTCTGTATTGTTGCTGTGTTCTTTATTCGGAATGTAAACGTCGCTGGCTGTCCCGGTAAAGCATGCGCGGTATAGGTGTAATATTCTAGAACTAGTGCTGCACTTGCATAACTCATGCATACAAGCATGAAAAGTACGGTGAAAGAGAAAAGTAAAAAACTCTTCATTAAAAGTTACCGTTGCGAGATCTTAATCGCAACAATGATGATAACAATGATTAAGGCGACATTGATGATGCCGATAATCCATGCAAGCTTGTTTTCGCCCAGAGTGTCGAAGGTTGATCTGCTCTTCTCTGCAAGCTTTACAGCAACTTGCTGTGTCTGAACTTTGTCATTTGAGGTGATTTCAAGTGTAAATGCTTTCTC
>CAYPUL010000050.1:0-5612 GCA_964413975.1 Candidatus Woesearchaeota archaeon | reverse complement strand
TTATGATTATCATGAGCGCGTTACTAATCTGCAGTATTTGCCTCTGGAGGAAGAGATTGTTTTTTTGGCGCGCCATCTACCTATTCAGATTTCAGGGGAAGCTAGTGAGCAACGAGAGGTTTCTAATTATAGGGATTTAAAGCGGGTTGAGACGAATTTTATTCGAGGAGGGATGTGCTTGATTTTTTCTGAAGGACTCGCGCAGAAAGCTCAGAAGGCGCTGCGTCTTTGGAGGGGTTTGCAAGCAAAGGGATTTCAAATGAGCGGATGGGAGTTTTTGGAGGAGTATGTTGCGCTTTACAAGAAGCGAGAGAAAAAGGATTCTGTTTCGGGTGTTCTTTATATTAAGGATTTGGTTGCGGGAAGACCGGTGTATGGGCATCCTTCGCGTTCGGGTGGGTTTCGTTTTCGGTATGGACGGAGTCGTGTTGGCGGATTTTCAGCAGCATCGGTTCATCCTGCAACTATGGGTATCAGTGATTCTTTTCTTTCGTTTGGGACGCAGTTGAAGATCGAGAGTCCGATAAAGGGATGTGTGATTAGCGCGTGTGATTTTCTCGATGGACCGATTGTGCGATTGAAGAGCGGGAGTGTTGTTCGTGTACAGACAGTTAGCGATGCGCAGAAGCTTTATTCTGATGTTGGTGAGATTTTGTATCTTGGTGATATTCTGATTTCTTATGGAGATGTCGCGAATCGTAATTCTCCTTTGTTGCGTCCAGGATATGTTGAGGAGTGGTGGGTGTTGGAGTTGAAGGAAAAAGTTCCTGGGATAAATATTGATCCTTTTTCTGTGCGTTTTGAGGAGGCTGTTCGTTTTTCTGAGCAGTATGGAGTGCCGTTGCATCCACGTTATATTTATTACTGGGGCGAGATTGAGCGTGAGGGTTTTATTGCTTTGTTGCGCTGGCTCGCGCTTGGGCGTGTTTCGGAGGGGAAACTGGTGTTGCCTTATTTTTCTTCTGAACGAGCAGCTTTGCGTGAGGCTAAGCGCAGTTTGGAGTTGCTTGGATGTGAACATAGTGTTCATATTGAGTATGTTGTTTTGAGTGCTGATGAGAGTAGCGCGCTCTTGACTAATCTTGGGATTCCTGTTTTTGAGGGACGCTTGACTGAGATTATTGAGGAGATGTTGCCCCATGTTGGTTCTGGTTCTGTTTTGGCATGTGTGAATGAGTTCTCGCGTTTTGTGATCAAGGATAAATCAGGGACGTTTATTGGTTGTCGTATGGGACGGCCTGAGAAGGCGAAATTGCGGCGGTTGACAGGAAGTCCTCATATGATGTTTCCTGTTGGCGAGGAAGGAGGCCGTTTACGAAGTTTGCAGGCAGCGATGGATGTTGGTTTTGTTCGCGCGGAATTTCCTCTTTTTTTCTGTGGGGCTTGTTCGCGTGAGACAATTTATCCTAGTTGTGAAAGCTGTCATGGAATGTGCGAGCGTTTACACTATTCGCCACGAGAGGATCGTGTTTATCGAGTTGCGCCTTCTGGTGGGGGGTCTTTTGTTGGTTATAAAGTGCAGAAGATTGATATTCGACAGTATTTTGAGCATGCGAGGAGATTGCTTGGTCTTCGGAATGAAGAGATTCCGATGATTAAGGGTGTGCGTGGTACATCAAATAGAGATCATTGTTGCGAGCACCTTGCGAAGGGTATTCTTCGAGCACGGTATGGGCTTCAGGTTAACAAAGATGGAACGATACGGTATGATATGACGGAGATGGCAATTACACACTTTAAACCGCGAGAGATCGGTACGAGTGTTGAGATGTTGAGAAAATTGGGGTATGATCGTGATATGTATGGTAATTTATTGGAGCATGATGATCAGCTTCTCTTGTTGTTTCCTCACGATGTGATTCTCTCTTCTTGTTCTGTTTCGGGTGATGAGAGAGCTGATGAGGTTTTTTTGAAGATTAGCCGGTTTGTTGATGATGAACTTGAGAAGATTTATGGGCTGCCTAGATTTTTTAATGCACAAACGCGTGATGATTTGGTTGGTAGTCTTGTGGCGTGTATTGCACCGCATATTTGTACTACGACGGTAGGGCGTCTGATTGGATTTTCAGAGACTCAGACGTTTCTCGCGAGTCCGTATATGCATGCTGCTATGCGACGTGATTGTGATGGTGATGAATGTGCGGTGATGTTGCTGATGGATATGCTTGTGAATTTCTCTCGGCAGTTTTTGCCTGCGCATCGTGGCGGGACACAGGATGCGCCGCTCGTATTGAATATTCGTATTCGTGCGGGTGATGTTGATGATCAGATCTTGGATTTTGAGTTATCACCGTATCCTCTTGCATTGTATCGATCTGCTGAGCAAGGGGCGCATTCTTCTGTTGTTGAGATTGATAATGTCCGCAGACGATTGAAACTTGGGGATGATCCTTTTTCTCCTATTTTTTTCACGCATTTGTGTCGCGACATACACAACGCTGTTTTGAATTCATCGTATAAGATTCTGCCGACAATGAAGGAGAAGGTTGATCGGCAGATGCAGCTGTGTCGGAAGATTCGTGCTGTTGATGTTCAGGATGTTGCACGGTTGCTTATTGAACGGCATTTTATTCGAGACACTAGGGGGAATTTACGAAAGTTTTCACTGCAGGTCTTTCGTTGTGTTGGGTGTAATGAGAAATTTCGAAGGCCGCCGCTGAATGGTACGTGTGCACGATGTGGTGGGCGATTGATTTTTACTATTTCTGCAGGGAGCATCTTGAAGTATATGCAACCCGCGCTTGAACTTGCGCGGGAGTATAAGCTGAGTCCTTATCTTATGGAGTCGCTGGAGTTGAATGAGATGTATATTCAGAGCATCTTTGGGAAGGAGAAGGAGAAACAGGAGGCTTTGGAGAAGTGGTTTTAGCCTTAGGAAAGATTTTTTAACGTTTCTTTTTTAACTGGTGTGTGCCTCTATAGCTCAGTTGGTTAGAGCATCAGTTTTGTAAACTGAGGGTCGAGGGTTCGAGTCCCTCTAGAGGCTTGGGGTTTATTTTTGAATAAATAAATATCAAAACCACAATATAGATGAGTTAGCTAAATGAAACAACAATAGCTAGAACTTTCTCACACATGTTTACAAAATCTTTGCTTTATCAAATCCTCTGAAATCATTGTCCAGCGTGACTAATGTTAGGTTATTTATTAGTGCAGTAGTATAAATCAAAACATCAGCGGCGCCTAATTTCTTTTCCTCCGCTATTTCTGCAGCTTTATCAGCTATTTTTTCATCAATATTTATAATTATACTTTTACTTTTTATGAAAGATATTTTTTCTTCAACCTCTTTTTTCTCAATTTCTTTTATTTTTAGAAGTTTTCTTTTTATTTCGAATAACGATAATGAAGAAAGAGCAAATATCTTTTCTTGTTCAATCTCCTCTTTAAAGTTTCCCTTTATTAAATAATCTAGCCAGATTGTTGAGTCAAACAATTCAGAATCTGTCAAGGTTTTTTCTCTCCTTTTTTATTTCTTTGACCATTTTATCGGTAGAATAATTTTTAAAGTATTTGGCTAAAGAACCGGCCATTGACTTTTCTGGCTTTATGTGTCTTATAGCTACTCTAGTTATTGCTTCATCGTATGACGAGGCATCTAGAGACGCTTTTAATTTTTTTAGGAGTAATAGTGTTTTTTCATCTACCTGTATTGTTGTGACCATGTATTAGTATATAGTTATATACTATATAAATATTCATGTGTTTTGATGTTATTGTCGCATTAATATTAATGTGACTTTGTTCACAAAATCGTAAGAATCTTTCTTTATTTTTTCTGCAATGTCTCTGGTTGTTTGTTTTGTTATGCTGTATTGTGCGATTTCTCTTCGGTGTCGTGCTTCGGAAAGTTTTTCTATTTCTTCTTTTTGGAATAAGGCATTCTTTAGCTTTAGTAATAATTCAGAATCCATCAATTTTTTCTTTACGAAAAATTCGTCTAAAACCAAGAGCGTTGCTGTGTGATTCTTGCTTCTAAATCCTATTTTTGCTAGTAATGCCAAGGCAGATGTATACATTGCGTAATATCCAGTTATGACTGCCCATTCATTTGGGTCGTAGTCTTTAGGGATTTTTAGTATTTCTCTTGCTTTCTTGTTTGTGTTCAATTTGAAGAGCAAATCTAAAGTCATTAAATTGTTTCTTGCTTTTTTTAGAAAAGAGTCTGCCCCTTGAATAATTGATTTGTCTTTTCTTAATTGCCCTTCTTTTAAGTAGAAGTTAATTGTTTTCATGCTGATATACCCAATAAAAGAATAAGTCTCTCCCTTTGAATATTAATGCGTAATTTTTCAAATCTTGCCACAGCCCGGGATTTTCTTTTTTTATCTTGGGGAACTCGGTTCTCTTTACGAAGACAGGAGAGATGTTTAAGCCGTATTTAGATTTTAAGCTATGAATGGCGTTTTCTCTCTTTCTTTGGTATTCAGAGATAATCATTAAGTCGATGTCTGAATTTTTTGTTTCACCTCCTCTGGAGTAGCTGCCAAACAAGATAACCACGTCGAGCGGCTCTTCTTCAATGTCTTTTAAAGCGTTATAGATTATTTGATGTTTGTTTGCAAAATCTATTAGTCTTCTAGTCATGAAACGATGGAATGCTAAATTTAAATACAAGCTATTATAATCCGCCCTGTAAAGAAGGGTTTTTCCAACTCTTTTTGAAGAAACTATCTTCTTGTCTTCCAATCTTTTTAACGCTGTATTGACTCTTTCGTAGGAGTATTCTGCTCTTTCCATGATTTCGTTTATTGTTATTTCTTTTCCTTCTGGAAAGAAACATCTAAGGACAACGTCTTCAACTTGGCTCATTCTTTCGTCTGAGAATAAAAGCTTATTTTTCTTTGCCATTTTATCTATTGATCTCTCAATAACATTATTGATCTTTCGGTATTTAAGGTTTTTGGCGTAGATGTTGTGTTAATTGTCTGA
Source organism: Candidatus Woesearchaeota archaeon (assembly GCA_964413975.1). GTDB lineage: Archaea > Nanobdellota > Nanobdellia > Pacearchaeales > GW2011-AR1 > UBA73. Next base: position 680 of record CAYPUL010000050.1, on the reverse strand, counting down.
AGTCATATAACATAGCACTGAGTGGGACAATAGAATAGAGTAACTCATTAGATTACTTAACAAATTCTACATTTTCTAGGTTTTCAAATTCTTTGTCACCTGTAAGAAATTTTATTCCTAATTGTTTTGCCATGGTATATCCGATGCAATCTGTCATAGAGACGTCTCTCTTGTTTAGCTGATTTTTAAGCTTAGCCGCTTCTTCAATAGTTTTTTTATCAAAATCTACTGCAAATTGATAATATAAATCTAAAACTTCTCTGGCCTCTGTTTCGCTTTTTTCTCTCACTGTTCCCAGATAAAGTTCGAAAAGATTAAGTTTTGTAGTGATAATTTCCACTTGTGTATATTTGGTGTAATTTTTATTAGCTTTGAGAATTTCAAAAAAAGCATAACTATCAAAGAAATAAGATTCTTCGCTTTTAATAAAGGTCTCTTCTGAGTTCATCTTTTATTTGTTGTGTTGGCTTTGTTATTTTGTCTTTTAACAGACCAAATGATTTTTTCAAAACTTTTTTGGAGTCCTTTAAAACAATAAATCTCAAGGAATCATCTTCTTTAATCTTTTCTTTTTCAATAATTTCAATAGGTATAACTACTCCGAATGAATTTCCCCAACGCTTTACTTTTGTTTCTATAATTGTCATAGTTATACATTGTATAATTAATATTTAAATGTT
>CAYPUL010000049.1:0-5937 GCA_964413975.1 Candidatus Woesearchaeota archaeon | reverse complement strand
TTGAGTTTGGAGGAAGCAATGCCTTTGTAACTTTGAAAATATGGTATGATTCTGTCGTCTTAAACAAGCCATCGTTTATTAAAATTCAAGTAAACTTTATCGAGAAACTTAGTTATCCTGTCAAAGAGATGCCAGCAATTTTTATTTTAGGTAATAAAGACAAGAAAGAAATTGAAACTCTATTTCCTAATTATTCTTATTTAACAGAGCCAGTGAAAATTAAAGTTTATGATGTAAAAGAGATTCTTATTGAGAAAGTAAGAGCTATTTTAACAAGAAGAGGAATAAAAGCCCGAGACTTTGTTGATGTATTTATAATCGTAAAGAAAGAAAAATTAAACTTGAATGATTTTAAGAAACAAATAATAGAGAAAATAAATGATATGTTAAAGTTTGAGAAATACAATCAAAACATAAAGAACAAAGAGACTCAACTCAATGAAGAGTTTATTTTAGGTGAAGAAGAGACATCTCTTTTAACACCAATTGACAAAGGGTTTCCTAAATTTGTAAAAGAGCTTAATGTTTTCCTAAAAGAAATAATAAAGGAATTGAAAATCTGACTCAGGGGAGCACTTAAAACATTAACCAAAGGTTAATTATTTCATAGGGGCGTTGAATAGTAATATAATCAAGCCTCCCAAGGGTATCGGCGACGCGCACGCACTTGTTGTTGCTGTTCTCCATGACGATACTGCTGCTCATGCTGCTCTTGTTCTACCTGACGCATTCGTTCATTCTCCGGCAGCATATTTTCTGAACGGTCCAACATCCCACTACCACTCACAGGTACACGCTGAGAGCTAGTCGGCACTGACGATTCAAGGGGCGTATACTTTCGCTCGTTACCACCACTCGAGCGACCCTGTTCATGATCAATCATAGCACCCTGTTGCGTTTCATAAAACTGTCTTCCTGCAAATGCACGTTCATCTTCATCATCACCAATGCGACGCGAAGTTCCACCGACCGCAACAACAGTCCCAACTCGATCTAAAACAGGAGAGCCACCATGACGTATCTCTCGATTATCCTCAAACGAGGAATCAGGAATATCATCTTTTGCCTCAACGCTTCTCTCAGCAACCGCAGCACCAGGAGGTAATTCTCGAATAACCTTAATCTTGGGTTTAACCTCGACAACCTTCCTTATGCCGCGTTCCTTGCTACTCTTATGTTCATCACTCATACAATAAGGAAGACGAAGATATATTTAAACCAGCGCTCTAGTATATAACAGGCGGGAACGCAGGCATATCATTACTCTTCTTGAAGTTATCATACATCTTTCGGCATTCCAATCGCGCCCACAAACAACACTGTGAACGTACCATCTTCTCATAATCACTATCAGGCTGAATACCCTTTATGAGATCAGTTTTTTTTACCTCCTGCTCTTTTTTAAAAAAAGAAAAAAGAGCAGAAAAAGGATTCAATGATTCTTTCTCAATCACATCTTTCTCTTTCTTTTCATCTCCCTGTAAAAAATCCTCTCCCAGCAAGTCTTTAAGGTCATCTCGTAATTCTCCTAGACTCTTTTCACTTGCTCCTTCAATTAGAGTATAAACATCGCCAAAATCATCCTCAGCTACTTTCTCACGTAAAACCTTTATCTCATCATCATTAAAACTAAAACTCGTAAACGTTAACTCTGCTCTTCCCCGGAAAGCGTATCCTCCTCGTTGATCAGTACGATCAGGAACACTCCGATAAGAAAACTCAACCAGTATCATAGGATAGTATGGCCGAATCTTTGCTCTTCGAATAAACTGCGGCGTAGCTCCGATATACAAGTCAGGATCAAGGGTAAAATTCATTCGCCCTACCAAAGCTAACTCAAACAATGTTGTGTTAAAAACATTCACAAGTCCTGCATTCTCACGAGCATTCTGTTCTAATTGTCGTATAGACTTTAAATAAGGCTTCACCCACCGCGCATACAAACGCAAAGCGTTAATCTGGCTCTTCAGATAAATCTTCTCGATCTCAAATCTCTTTTTCAGTTCACGCTCAGACTCGCGCAGCCAGCGCTCAAACTCAGAAACACGCTGCATCAAAATCCTTTTTACTCGATCATTCAAATCTAATTTTTGAACATCATCTAAAGTGTTTGCAGCCATAAACGCGTCGATAAGGGTCACATAATCAAATTGTCCAGCTAAACCTTTAATAGAACTATTCCCTCGCCTAATATCAACATTATCTATCCAAATCTGTTTCAATGAATAGAGCGCCGCACGACTTTTCTTCTCATCCTTAGAATGAAAATCATCATACTGATCCAGTCGTAATTTAAACTCTTTCAAGTCATAGATAATATTCAAAATCGATCGCAAGACAGTATTCGCTGTTCCAAAAATCTTCATCGCTTCATCCTGCAACTGCGTCGCACGCCTTCCCATCTCTGCAAAATGCCCTGATCCAACAGAAGAAACAAAGTTATCAATGAGTTTCTCAGAATTCGTATACTCCTGATTTATGTAATCCAAAATCCAAAAATAAATTGGCTCAAGCTGCTGCATCGATACATCATATGCAAGGCGATGCCGCTCAACAGGCGCCTTTAATCCCTCCAAAGAAACCGCTCCCCGAGTAAAAAAAGTATATGCAATATCAATATAAGGGGAATCAATTAACTTCGCTTTCTCAGCAGCCTTCAAATAACCCTCTGTCTTCACTAACTTCTTCACTGTGTCATGCAATGGTACACCACGTTCATCTCGAGATTTATCGCAATAGACATCAGGATTAATCGCGGCGATCAAATTTTTTATATCAACAGCCATACACACCTCTTATTTGATATACATCTGCGGCTTTTTAAGCCTATTGACATGCCCTTTCTGAACAAGATTCTTTTCTTCCCATGTCCTAAAAAGTACTTTCCGTTCAGAATTAATTCTAATCCTATATAACATATATGGTGTATCAAGAAGATAACATCTATTTTCACAGCAGTACTTAAGAGGCAATCTCTCAGGAGGCATAGCATGCAACTCGCTACCTATTCCCTCAAGCAACAACCCGACCCCAATACGCCTCTCTCCAATACCAAAATCACTTTCTAAAGGACCCATCTTATAAATTAAAAAGACGAAGTTTTAAATAAAACTTTCGCTTCTCCATAATATGTTCAAAAAAGAAGCCCCGATTCAGGATTTCACAGTCTTAAAGAAGCGCGGTCTCCTGAAAGACAAAGCTCAAAAAAACGCGCGGATATCCCTAAAAGCTGGTTTTCTTGACCTCACACAATCTCAACAACCCCCAGAACCTAAAGAACAATCATCTCAACCATCAAGCCCCTTCACCCTCCTAGATAATGTCCTCGCAACCACAAACACCAATCCAATCCAAACACCAAGAGAAGCATCAACAGAAACAAACTCAACAGAACTAACAAACCTAAAAGTCAAACTAGAAGATCTAGAATACAAACTATCTAATCTCATAGACCGTCTCCTAGTTATCGAAACAAAACTACAAAACCTTAAATAACAAAGTTCTCTCTTACCAGTATGAAATCCTTCAAAAACGAAATTACAGCATATGTTCTAAAAAACGCACTAGAATTCAAAAAAGCAGATCCCTCAAAAGTCCTTCCAAAACTATTTCAACACAATCTAGAAAAAAAAGACATCAAATTTATCATGCCAGAAATAATCAAAATAGTAAAAGAAATAAACACACTCTCTCTAGAAGAAAGAAAAAAACTTTTTAGTCAATACAAGCACTACATAAAAGAACGTGAAGAACAATCTCACAATCTTGCAGAACTTCTCAACCCTTCTTCAACCATGGTCTTTCGCATTGCACCCTTCCCTTCAGGCGCAATCCATATCGGGAATGCAAAAACCTTTCTCCTCAATGCACTCTACGCAGAAAAATACAACGCAAAACTCCTTCTAGTGATGGATGATACCATAGGAAGCGAAAAAAAACCACTCCTAAAAGAAGCCTATGCACTTATCGAAGATGCATTGAGCTGGCTTAAAATTAACTACCAAAGACCAGTAATCTACAAATCAGATAGACTTGATACCTATTACCAATATGCCATAGAACTAATACAAAAAAACAAAGCCTATGTCTGCCATTGTACTCAAGAAACACTGAAAAAAAACCGCGAACAAGGAAAAGAATGCTCATGCAGGAATAAAAAACAAACAGAACAGCTTGCAAACTGGAAGACCATGTTCACTACCCCAACAGGCACCGCAGTTCTTAGAATCAAAACCTCAATGCAACATCCAAACCCTGCATTTCGTGATCGTGTTCTTTTCAAGATCTCAGATAGGCCACATCCCAGAGTAGGAAAAAAATATAGAGTCTGGCCAACACTTGAAATGTCCTGGGCTATTGATGACCATCTCTTAAACATCACGCACATTATCCGCGGTAGTGATCTTCAAATCGAGACAGAGATGGAAAAATACATCTGGGACATCTTCGCTTGGAAACATCCTGAAACGATCCACACTGGCCTAGTTACAGTTAAAGGCATTGCCACAAAAATCTCAAAATCAAAAGCACAACACGAAGTAAAATCAGGAACATTTCATGGTTGGGATGATCCAAGAACCTGGAGTATCCAAAGTCTCAGACACAGAGGCATCCAACCAGAAGCACTCAGACAATTCATCAAAGATATCGGTCTCAATGCTCATGACATCTCAATCCCTATTGATGCTCTCTATGCAATAAACAGAAAGATTATCGATGCAAATGCCCCTCGTGTCTCCTTCATCGAATCTCCACTTAAGCTAGAAATAAAAAACCTTCCCCAAACAGAAGATTTCAAACAACTCAACATTCCAATCCACCCAAACAAAAAAGAAACTCTTCCCATAACACTCAATAACATCCACATCGCAAAAAAAGATGCGATAAATTACCTGGGAAAAGAAATTCGCCTGCTCCACTTCTGCAACATAAAGCTATCAAACACACTAAATAAAACAAAAATAGATGCAACCTTCCTCTCAAAAGAAAACAAAGACATCCCAAAAATCAACTGGGTAACCTCTCCAATAGCATGTGAAATCCTCATGCCCAATGCTCAGATTACAAAAGGCCTAATAGAATCAACAATCAAAAGGTTAAAAAACCCTGGAATCCTCCAATTAGAGAGGTACGGCTTTGTAACCTTCGACAAAAGTGAAAAAAGAGGATCAAGAGAAACAATCAAACTATGGTTTGCTCACCATTAAAACAACATATCACAATCGACAATAATCGATACACAAAGTGAAAGGAGGTAAGGAGAAAAAACTATGATACAAAAAAAACAAACTATGCGAATGCGGAAGCACGGCTTGAGCGATGTTGTAGCAACGGTCTTAATCGTACTCCTTGCCTTAGCCGCAGTTGCCATTATCTGGAGTTTCATCCGTCCTTCCCTTGAGAGAAGCGGTACAGCAGTTCAAACGCAATCAACCTGCCTAGAAGTTGAAGTAGAAGTAAAATCTTGTAGATTAACAGGCGGAACGCCAGCAGGTCCTACTGGAGTTGTTCAGTTAATAAAAGCGCCAAGTTCAGGCGTAACAGACATAAAAGTAATCTATATTGTTACAGCCAATGACGGATCAACTACAAGAACCAACCCGACAACATTCGGCGGAACAACATTACCTACAGTTGGAACAACACTAACGTTCCCAACATTTACTCTTCCGACAAGTCCAGGCCCATATAGAGCAACAGCAGCCGCAGTCGTCTCAATAGCTGGTGGACAAGCCGGAACACAAACAGTACTCTGTGAGTCACCACAAACCCCGGTAAACTGCGCGTAAACAAATATTTTTCTTTTTCTTTATTCGTTTTCTTTTTTTCATATACAAATACACAAGGATAAACACTAGCTTTTTATAGCTAAATCTCCTAGAAAGAACATGATCGAAATCGAAGCAAAAGCGAAAATAGAAAATCCAGCCCACTGGC
>CAYPUL010000048.1:3316-6017 GCA_964413975.1 Candidatus Woesearchaeota archaeon | reverse complement strand
ACTTCCTTCATTGTTCTTGGGAGTGTGTCGTTTGCTTCTTCTCCGAAGAATCGCATAACTAGTAGGGCGTTCATCCGTGTCACTTGCATGCCTGCGATCGCGCGCTCTTTTGTTGGTTCTCCTTCTGCTTCTAATGCAGCAATGTATGTGCGCGCCACAGAACCCCCGCCACATACAACAATAAATTTTTTCGATTTACTCTGTTTTTGAAGGAGGGAGCTGAATTTTTCTAGAAAATTTATATTTACTTTTTTAGGGATAATTATCGAACCGCCTAGGCTTATTACTACTAGTTTCATATGGTCTTTAAGGTCGTCTTTAATTTAAAGATGTCGGTTTTATCCTGCGATGTATAGTAGAGTATAATAATGATTTTTAAGGTGTTTTTCTCAATGTTTCTATGAAAAAGCAGCCTCGAGTAGGAACTTCTGATGCACTCAAACTGCTTTATGAATGGTGGCACAATCTACTAGATTCAGGAAGATTTCTTAAAACTCAATCAAACCAGATTAGGTTAGATAGTGATTTAGTCTACTTAAGATTTCAAGATGTAGAACACTTTCAGGGTTTTAGACCTGTCAGCGAGCATGATTCTTCACTCAGAGAATATTTTGTGTATACTATTTCTCCCTCAGAGAAGTTTGTCAGTGTTGTAAGAGACGCGGTGAATTATGTTCTGAGTGGGGATGATACTCTTTTGCATAAATCTCCAGAGCTTAAATGTGTTAGGGATAAAGGCTTGCTAACACCACTTAAAAAAGAGGAGCACGAGCGTTACTTGTATGTTTTTGATAAACCTTCTGTTTCCCTCGTCTCCCTATTTCACGAAGATAATCAGCATACTTGTGTTTGTACTTATGCCAATCTAGCTCATCCTTATGGTGAAAAAGGTTCATTGTCTGAGAATGTGTTTAAATATGGAAGGCGTGTATTCCTTGCTCCTGCTCATCAGGTTCTTCTTGGTCAAAAGAAATAATATCTACTTGAAGATTTCTCCGTTTTCCTTGCTCCACCAGAGGAGATCGAGCTCATCTGGCGGTATATTCAGTGTGCTTGCGAAATCTAGGTATTTTTCTTCTATAGCTAAGTAGTGTGTTTTGTTTTTTATTCTTTCATCGCTGATAATTTCGTTTTCTCTTAGGTTTTTGAGTATATGACGGTCTAGGATTGCTATTTCATTTTTTGATTTTCCGATGTTTCTTAAAAAATGAGATGCTTCTTTCATGCCGAAGCCTTTTACATTCGCTGCAAGATAATCTCTTAGCTCTTTTGTGTTTTGGTGTGAAAGGAATCCTTTTATTGTTTGCCAGTTTTTTATTCCCTCAAGGAGATAGTGTGTTTTTTTATTGTGAAAGCGTGTTTTTGTTTTTAGTGTGTTCTTTACCGCTGAGAAGGTGAGCCTTTTTTGCTGTTGGAGTTGTACGACTGCTTGCCAGCAGCGTTGTCCATTGCTTTGGGGGGTGAGTATGCAAAACATAAATTCTTCGATGTAACGGTTTTCTGGGAGATTTTTAAACTCTGAGAGACGTTGCTGTATCTCTTTGCTCTTTTTTACATATTGGAGCTGTGTATCTTTCAGGAAGATTGCCTTATGCATGATGTTGGTTTGGTACTATGACCGGTGTTTTTGTGTGTTTTATCTGCTCGATCTCATCAAGGGTTTTTCTTTCAGCTAGGGTAAGGAGATCTTTATTCTTCTTGAAGTTTTTTATGTCTAACTCTGAGAGATTTGAATAAAGATACTTGGTTTCGCGCATTCGACGTTCAAAGTTTATTCCTGGAAGTGCGATTGCTACTTCATGACCTTCTTTTGCTTCTCTGATACTTTCTTTTTCGTGTTGGATTGACTTTACTCGCGCTATCTTCTCATTGTTCTCATTGATTAATTCTAGCCCTTGTCGAAGGGTTCCTGCAAGAATTCTTACGCCAAAGATTGCCGGATTTAGGTTTCTGAATACATGCGTATGAAGGATTTCTAGTTTGCAGATTGTTGCAAGTGAGAGGAGTCGAGCTCTCTCTATTTCTTCTCGTTTCTGTTTTCTCCATTCTTTTAGGTCCTCTATTAGTTTGTAGATAACATCGTTTGTTAGAATCTTTATATTCGCTCCTGGGAGATCTTGTTCTGTTGTGACATTGAAACCAATGATGATTCCGTCTAGTTGGTCTATTTCTAGATTGGCTTTTGCTCCGATGACATCTGTTTTGTTGATCGGACCGATTGAGGCACGAAGGATGCTTATGTTTTCTCGTTTTAGGAGGGTGATAAGTGCTTCGAGGCTACCTAGAGAATCTGCTTTTATTATAATTCCTTGTTTATCAAGCGGTATGGTCTGTGTTATTTCCTTTTTGATCTCTTGTTTTACCTGTTCTAGATTCTCTTTTACTTCTTCGAATGGCATGCCTGCTTGGATGTTTTCTTTGTTTGTCAGCTGCATCCTTACTCCGGTTGCTGCATGTGCACTTTTTGTTGGTTTGTATCTTTGTGCGAGCGGTTCTATTTCCTCAAGTGCACGAATTTTTGTTAGGATTGGTTCGCCTGTGAGTGTTGCGACCAGTATTTCGTCAGATTCATCAATGATTCCATTGTAGATGATTGCTTCTGCGTATTCTATATTCTTCTCTTTTAATATGTCTGCTATTTCCTTCACTAATTTATTTCTAACTTTTTCTCCTCTTTTTGTTGTAAATTTATAATTTCCTA
>CAYPUL010000048.1:0-3306 GCA_964413975.1 Candidatus Woesearchaeota archaeon | reverse complement strand
TATATTCTTCTCTTTTTTTATTTCTAAGATAACTCCCTTTGCTGCTTCTGAAAACTCAAGTTTGGTCTTTAGGAATTTTTGACAGAGTCCGCAGAGGACAAAGAGAAGCTCTGGGATACCCTCACCGGTACGAGCAGAACATGGAACAATGGCTATCTTTTTTGTGAAGTCGGTTATTTCATAGTAGATATCAGATTCAAATCCATGTTCTGCTAATGATCCCTGAAATGTGAGTAGTGCTTGTTGAAACTCCTGTGCTGCATTGATTGCTTGAGACTCGAGTGATTCTTTTATCGTCTTCTGTTTCTGCGTTTTCCAGCCAGATAACGTGTCGATTTTATTTAGTGCTATGAGAAATGGTGTTTTGTGTGTTTTTAGTATCTGTACAACTTCGGCTGTTTGAGGTTTTATACCTTCCTTGATGTTGATAACGAGAATTGCTAGATCAGCAAGCGTACCGCCGAGCTTTCTCAGATTTGTAAATGCTGCATGGCCTGGTGTGTCGATGAAGAGAAAGCCTGGTATTTCTAGATTTATCTTCTGCTCTTCTATCGTGGGACAGGTTTTTTGTATTTGTTCTCTGGGATATTTTGTAAATGATATCTTCTGTGTAATCCCGCCTGCTTCAGCCTCCTGAATCGAGGAGCCACGAAATTGGTCAAGGAGAGAGGTTTTACCATGATCTACATGTCCGACTACAGAGACAATGGGCTGCCTTATCTTCGGTGTTTTCGTTTTCATAAAAGATGTTGCAGATTAGGATTTAAAAAGGTTCGCAGATTAGTGCTTTATGTGGATATACTCACACAACTGAAAATTTAGATTATAGCTTGTTGTTCTCAAGACATAATCATCATTTCTAGATAGTGCCTGACTTAGATTCCTGCGGGAAAGATTATGAAGAATAAATCCATTAATGTTCTTAATATCCTCCAGACTAATCTTGTTCTCTCTTAGAAAATTCTTAACAACATTGGTTGTTACTTTACTAGGAGATAAATAAGGATCTTCTTCTTTACAATCATCTAAGCTATAATAAACCGTACAATCATAAGGTGGTGAAACACGGAGGAGGAACGCCTCTCTTCCTCTAACTCTAAGCGAACCATCTTCCAGAACCACCACTTCCTCTAAAGTCTTATTTCGAGAGAGTCTAATACGTATCATCCAAACACAGAATGATCCTAGTATAAAAGGCTATCCAAAGAGCGCGCTCAAACCGGCGGCACTTTCGCTAAGCTTCTCTTCTTCCTTGCTCTCTTCCTTATTCTCTGCTGCTCCAGTGGATCCTGTTGCTTGAGATGTGACGGCAATTGTACTTGCATTCGCCAATTCAGCAGCAATATCTACGCCGTTTAAACTCGCAATCAAGGTCTTAACTTTTGCTTCATCAACCTCAACACCTGCAGCAGCAACTACCTTCTTTAAGTTCGTTTCGTTCACAGGTTGGCCAAGTTTATGCAACAGCAAAGCTCCATAGATGTACTCCATTATGCGTTTCCCTCCTTATCTCTATTAATATCATAAGTCCATACTGATGCATATCCTCGTGAAGCACAACCAGAGAGCATACCTGCTAGGGTTGCAATATCTTTTCGGTTCCCTCTTTTGTTCTCATGAAGTAATCTTTCATATTCCTTCCAAATAAATTCATAAATCCCATTATTAATCCTAAGTGCCTCTCCAAGATTACTATTCTTCATTGAATCCTTATATTTTATCTCCATGGATGCAAATTCTCTCGGAAACTGCTCTCTCAAGCTCATACTTTCCCTCCTTCAACGTTCTTTCCGATAAGTCTTTTAATCGCTCTCTCTTCTCGTTGCGCTTTTCCTAGTAAGAATGAAATTGTTTCCTTTGTTGTGTAACTAATATGTACTGCTAGGCCTAATGCTTTTCTAATTACTTGCTGTAATTCCTCGAGCGCGGCTTTTCTATCAACCTTTATATTCTCGTACACAACATCATTTAAACTATCATATCCTGCACTAGGGATAAAACCGACTTTCATTGGTAGGATATTCAACTTTCCTAGTACTGTGACGACTTTTTCCTGAATCGGCTCGCCTCGCCTTGTAACAGTCGCGCCCTTTTTAATCGATAACTTCCCGCCTTCAACAGCTACTTTTAATCCAATACTTGACAACTCAGAGATTGCAGGACCTGGCAATAAATCAGTTGGGCCTGGTTCAATTACAATATCTTCTGGAGCGATGTCACCTACCTTTGCCTTTGTTGGACTCTGACTTTCAGCTAACATTGCTGATAATTCAAATACATCAATATCGGAGAAGATTAAAACAGTATCTGCTTGAATATAATTTTTCAAGTTCTGTAATGCACCTTTCTGTACACCACGTAAAGCTCTTAATACCAATGTCTTTTTCGCAACAACAAACTCGGCTTTTCTCCTCAATCTCTTTTTAATCTCTTGAAACTGCGAAGATGGCAGTCCTTTCGAGGATGCGATCAGCACACTCTTGTTCTTAGTAAACCTATCTTGTAGCAACGTGACATATCTCTTTTTCTCTTCTGAAACACTTCTACCAAGATCTTTTTTCCCTTTCTCCTTTACCATCTTATATGACCTCCACTTTTATCGTCTTTGTCATAGTGAACTTAATCATAATTGACCGTATATTCTCAGTTTTCTTTGGTAAGACATTGACAATTGCGTGGTACACAGCAGCAATATTTTGCTCTAGAATTTCATCACCCATGCTCTCTTTCCCAATACTCATCTTTACACTTGCCTCTTTGATACGAATTTTTAGGGAATGGTTAATTTTCTCCAACATCTGTTGTATAGCCTCGTCCTTTTCATCCATCAGGATCCCGAGCTGTGGTGATGGCATCTTTCCTAGTGGTCCAAGAACTTTCCCAAAAATCGTCGCAACCTTTGGCATGAGTGTTGCAATAGCGATAAAGTAATCATATTCCTTTGCTAACCTCTTTAAGGCTTTCTTATCTTTATACTTTTGAAACTCTGGTTCTGGTATCGTTTCTAGTAATCCTGACTTCTTTGTAAAAAATCCGCAAACTTTCTTCTCTTTAACAACATGGGGTAGATTGGCAATGGTATTAATACTCTCGCGTTTTAGATCAATACCACGAAGATTGATAATTAAGTCAACAGTTTGGTCAAACTTCCGCTTATCTTCTCTTCTCAATTCTTTCAATGCTTCTTGTACCTTCATCTAAATCTCCTACATACGCCCGGACTCCTAGAAATCTATAGCCTTGGGATGTAGTCAATGATTTCCTACCTCAACAAACTACTTCTTTTTAAATCTTCTGCTAGTTGCT
>CAYPUL010000047.1:0-6038 GCA_964413975.1 Candidatus Woesearchaeota archaeon | reverse complement strand
CTGCTCCAAGTGCTACCAACATAATTTCTTTTTTGTGCCCTCTTATCCTACTTACGATGTCTCTTAATATAACCATGATTATGACAGAAAGTTAGAGTATTTAAATGTTCTGTTTGTTGTAACTTTATAATTATTACACTTCTCTCTGTGGTTGAGAATCAAACTGCCTATCCCAACCACGCATAATCTCTACAAGTTGTTCAGCAGACATCGTTTGTACTAAAGCAAGATGATCATGAATCGCATGATGCCACATCTCTGCTTCAACCATTCTACGATCTGTTCCCTTTACTTCATGACCACAATTGCAAATAATCGAATACTCCATCTCAGCAAACAATCCTAAGCATTATATATAGTTATCTGCCACACCACACCTCAAAACTCTAATCAAGTTATTTCGCTGACAACACAGATGCGGAGAGGAGGATTCGAACCTCCGAAGGCACTAAGCCAACGCGGCCTAAACGCGTTCCGTTTGACCACTCCGGCATCTCCGCTAAAATCCTAAATTGAGAGCAGTTTATAAGGATGGCGGTTTCCGAAACCAAAACTCAAGCAGCCTTTTTTGTCTTTTTTAAGTTTTCCTTCTGCTTTTCTTTTTCTATAGCATTGACTTTTATCGCGAGTCTTTCTTCAAGTTGAAGACGCTCGCTAAGTTCTTTGTAACGATTTCTAATAGTAACCTCAGTAATACCAGCAACATCCGCAACCTCGCGTTGCGTTTTCTTTTCATCGTTGAGAAGAGCCGCAACATAGAGAGCCGCAGCAGCAATACCTGCAGGACCCCTACCAGAAGTAAGCTCAGAAACATCCGCCTTCTTAAGGATCTTAAGAGCTTCATTTTGTACCTTAGGTGAGAGGTGTAAGATAGAAGAAAAACGAGAGATATAGTCTTTCGGAGAGCTGGGACGGACTTTTATCTTTAGTTTCCGAACAATAAATCGATATGTCCTGCCTATCTCTTTTCGTTCAACATCAGAAGCTTCAGCTATCTCATCAAGTGTTCTAGGAATATTATAGGAACGACAAGCCGCATAAATACAGGCTGCAATTACTGATTCCATAGAGCGACCACGAACAAGACCTCGCTGAAGAACATAGTTGTAAACACGAGAGGCTTCATCCCGCACAACTGAAGGAAGGTTAAGAAAAGATGCGACTCTCCTCAGTTCCGCCATTGCAAGTCTCAGGTTTCGTTCGATCGATGTAGAGACTCGTTCTTGCCATTTCTTGAGTCGTAAGAACTTACGTGTCTGCCCAGCCTCAAGTTTATAGATATCGGAAATCTCGCCAACATTTGTTGCAAGTCCCTTATCGAATTTCTGCATTGAGATTGGTGCACCACTACGACCTCTTTTTTCAGACTTATCAAATTGCCCGCCAGATTCCTGACCAGTATCAACCATCTTTTCTTCAACAATAAGCCCGCAATCATTACAAACAATCTCTCCTCTCTGGCTATCCCAAGTAAGATCGACACTTCCACACTCCGGACATCGTTTGACATGGTTCATTTCATTACCGAAAGTTTTAAAAGAGTTGTGGTTGCTTCTAATATATAAACCTTTCGGCGCCCTTCTTTAAAAACCGAGAAAATCTAGTCGTGAAGGAGAACCGCGTTAACGCTGCCTTCACGAGAAGGACGATTAGTGATTCTAGCTTTTCCAAGCGAAGTTTCAATAATCGCGCCTTTCATAAGACGATTTTGTCTAGTGAGAAAAACATTTTGAGGGGTCCCAATCACCTTCTTTATTGTTACTTTTTGTATCTTTCCATGTGTGAAAAGATTTGCTTCATTCGTTGAAAGGAGTATTGTCTTGTAATTACCACCGCGTGTTCTAATCCGTTTCCTCTTTGTTTCTCGTATAATCACCAACCGTTCTTGACCTTTTTTCTCGTAGAGCTTACGCTTTCTCTGTTTATGATATTTCCCGCCAGTTATTTTTCTTCCACGATCCATAAGTCTAAAGAAGAATAATCGTTTAAATATCTTTTTGTTTGTCGCAACACGCAAACCAAAACTAAAAAATTTCTTTTTTACTCCGACGGAAAAAAAGGAAAGAGAAAGATTTAAATACGCTCAGTTATGATCAGGCATATGGTTAACGGTATTGAACGACCACTCGATCTTTTGAATCAATCGAAAGGGAAGGAAGTACTCGTTCAATTAAAGGGAGATAAACAATTTGTTGGAACACTGCTCGCATTTGATATGCATATCAACGTTGTCTTAGATAACGCAAAAGAAATGGAGAATGACGCAATTCGGAAAAAGATCGGACTAACGTTTTTACGTGGCGACACAATTATCTTTATCTCCCCAGCATCAACAGCTGCAGGAAAGTAGATCTATATCTCGAATGATTGAAGATCGCGAGCGATAGTAATTTTCTTAAAGATCTGCGTAGCTTCCTTCTTTATCTTACTAAAGTCATGTTCATAACGCTGGGAAATATGAGTAAGAATAAGATGTTTGACGCCCGCCTTCTTTGCGATTGTTGCTGCTTGTGCCGCAGTAAGGTGTTTGTATTCTCGTGCCTGAGCTTTCTCTTCGTCTGAAAAAGAAGATTCGCAGATAAGAAGATCCGCATTTCTCGCAAGTTGGATTGCGTTCTTGTCATATAAGGTATCAAGAATAATCACAATCTTACGACCCTTCTCAATATAGGAAACATGGCTTGCTTTGACAATCTTTCCGCTAATGGAAATATCTTCTCCCTTTTGAAGTTTTCCGATAAGAGGGGAGTTAGGAAGTTTCAGTTTCCGAAGCTTCTTTTTATCAAGACGGCGCTTTTCTTTTACAACAAAGGCATACGCATTAGTAGGAACACTATGTTTCATTGCGCTCGCTTCAATGATAAACTCCGGCGTCTCAAGAAATCTCCCTCCTACCTCGTGGCTAGAAAGAGGAATCTTTATCTTGACAAGTTCGTTTAGGAGAGAAAGATCATGCTTAGTCCCCCTTGGGCCATACAAAAATAGTGTTTTTTGATAATTATTCATCGCAAGTGTCTGAAACAATCCAGAAAGACCAAGAATATGATCACCATGCCAATGAGTAATAAGGATGCGCGTTAGTTTCGTCGGAGAAATATCTGCTAGCCTAAATTGTCTTTGAGTGCCTTCTCCACAATCAATAAGTATCGATTCGTTTTTATAATTAAGGAGAATCGCGGTGTGGTTTCGTTCTTTTGTTGGAATAGCGTTGCTCGTACCAAGAAAAACGATCTTTATTTTTTCCATTCCAATAGAACGAAGAAGTCATTTAAATAGATTTTCTATCAAGAATTAATAGTATACTACAAATCAAGTAAAAATAATCAAGCAAACAATCCCCTATAATTTAAAAACTACACGTTCCTTACTAACATATGAAAAAAGAGATTATCCTCCTCATAATCCTGCTCACGATCCCTACAATATCAGCAAAAGTAGATGATTTAAAATGTAATGATACAGACGGCGGAAATAATTATTTTGTAACCGGAGAAACAATATATACCGGTGACACAGCACTCCAACCGCAGCAAGACACTTGCATACAAACAACCACCTACGGAGAAGCAATCGTCTATGCATGTGCGGGTGCAAACTGTGCGATCTCAGAAAGTATGTGTTCTCCAATAGGAGGCTGGCGACTCCCAGAAAAACGCTCCTGTCTAAACGGCTGTGTAAATGGAGCGTGTAATGAAGAAGACCCGAAAATCCAAAAACCATTCTGCAGTTCAAATCTAGACTGTGGAATACTAAAAAACGAAAAAGAAACAAAACTAGAATGCGTAAACGGTATACGCCACCTTGAGTTAACAGTGAACACCTGTGTATACCCTGCAACACTTCGTTCATACTGTATCGCACGGCCAGAGGTAATCTACATAGGTACATGTCCAGGTCCATTGGACGAAAAGAAAGCAACCTGGGCTACAGAGATTGTTCCTTTCGCAACTGATCTCCCAATAGCACCTTTTTCACGCGAGTCATTACCATCACAAATCCTCAGTCCAATACGAAATCTCAATAAAAACCTAAGCGAGTTAGAAGACACACAAACACTAACAGTTATTGTAAAAGAAAATGAGACAATTATCCAAGGAATCAGCGGAACAGTCGCAACAACAGATCCAGAAATTAGAGTTATAGAAAAAAACAACGGAGTATATGTACAACGGGAATTCACAAAAATGGAGATAGAAATAGATCCGCTCAAAGCAGTTGAGGCAGCAATTAATATCTCAAAAACGACTAATATCAAAGAGATAAAAATAACAGGCTATGAAGAAATTATGGCCTATGAAATAATCGCAGAACGAATTGTGAAAATACTCGGTCTCTTTGAAACAATCGAACAAATAAGAGTGAAAATTAGTCTCAACAATGGACAGGTACTCAATATGGAACAACCATGGTGGAGTTTCCTAACAGTCAAACCAGTAGATGAAAAAGAGATAATAAAACCAATAACCTGTATCGAAACAGATTCAGGATTGAACGAAACAATAAGAGGTGTTGCAATTCTCGACAACAGAAACTATACTGACAGCTGCGCGACAGAAACAACGCTCAATGAATATCTCTGTGCAACAGTGAGCTCAGTTGGACTAATCAATACGCCATGTACAAACGGCTGTGCTAATGGTGCGTGTCTTCCAGCAACTACCTGCCACGATACCGACCTCGGTATCGCTCCAGAAAACGCAGGAACAGTATTCGAAAATCAAAATACATTTAAAGACGAATGCATAACAAAATCAACACTCCGTGAATATTACTGTATAAATGAAACATCAGCAGCAACAAAAGCGCTCAACTGCCCTGCAGGCTGCAAAAACGGCCAATGCCCGCTCGTCAAAAACCCAGACTAAAAAACCATACCAATGACAGAAGAAAATACAAAAAAGAGTGAAATAAAAACAAGGATCAACATTTATCTCTACTACTGGACACTCCCAGCATTAGGAGCATTCCTTATCCTTAACTATTACGCCCCAACAATAAAACTACTAGATCTAACTCTATTGAACCCCATAATATCAATAGTCACATTCCTTTTCGGCTTTCTCATAACAGTAACCTTTACCATGCTCCTCGCTCGTGTTGCAGCGCTCAAAGAATCTCTTGCAAACGAAACAGGAAGACTTGTAAGTCTCTATCTCCTCTCAAAACACCTAGGAAAACAATTCCACAACACAATCAGAGAACACATCGACAATTATACAATAAAAACCCTACAACAATACACGCAATACGAAGCAAGCAGAGAAATTATCTACGGCATGAACAAAGACATCGAACAGATGGAAATAAAAACAGAACAGCAACAAGTAATTGCAGCATCCTTCTTGTACATTCTCGGCGAATTCGAACCGATAAGAGAAAAGCTCGAATATCTCACCAGTCGCCGTACAGAATGGTCGATAAAATTCTCCAACCATCTTCTCGGCATTATCCTAATTATCCTCCTCTTCCTAAACCGCGGAGATTCCTTTTCAAATGCAATCTTCATCATCCTCTCAACAATTATCATCTTCCTCTTCCTAATTATTGAAGATTACGATGAACTCCGAATCGGCGACTACGTGAACAACATCAGTAACTCAGAACAAATATTCGACCTTATTGGCAAAGAACGTTACTATCCAAAATCTGTCTTGAACAGGATAAAGTTAGAGAAAGGCAAAACCTACCGTATCGGTTTCTACAACAAAAAAACAAAACGTGATGAAATAACAACAATCATCTACGCACCAAAAAAGAAACATTTAAAACCATAAGAATTCTTTACTATTATGAATAAAAGAGGTCAGAGTATCTTCTTTCTAGTATGTCTCACAATAATCCTCGCAATCAGCAGTGTATCTGCACAAGACACCGCTCCATCCGAACCAGCACCATCTCCTTCTCCTGAATCCCCATCAATATCTGAACCAGTAATACAAGATAATACACCAGAAGATGATGAAGATCAAGAACTAGATGAAGAAGATGAAGAAGATGAAGAAGATGAAGAAGATGAAGAAGATGAAGAAGATGAAGAA
>CAYPUL010000046.1:0-6158 GCA_964413975.1 Candidatus Woesearchaeota archaeon | reverse complement strand
TGATAGTGCAGGGAATAGTAATGTAAGTGTGACACGACTTGTTACACTTGATAGTATTGCACCCGGTGTTTCTATTCTTTTGCCTGGGGAGGGGGATACTTATGGGACTAATATTAGTCTTGCTTTGAATTATAGTGTGAGTGATAGCTTTTTGAGGAGTTGTTGGTATGGGATTGATGGTGGGAGCAATGTGAGTATTGCTAATTGTCTCAATGTTACGTTTGATACGAGTTCTGGGAATCATGTTTTGCGGTTGTATGCGAATGATTCTGCAGAGAATGTAGGTTTTGATAATGTTAGTTTTAGTATTCAGATAGGTGCGCCGAGTATTTCTATTAGTTCACCTGCTGTTGGCGCATATTTGAATTCTAGTGTTGCTTCTTTTGTTTATACTTCTACGGATGTTGACTTAGCAGCTTGTGAGTTGTGGGGAAACTTTAGCGGGACATTTGCGTTGAATCAGGCTAATAGCACAGTTGTTTCTGGAGCTTTGAGCAGGTTCAATCTAAGTAACGTTGCGGATGGGAATTATTTATGGGGAGTTAGTTGTAATGATACACTTGGGAATAGAGCTAGTTCTGCTAATAGGACATTTAGTGTTGATACGGTTTTTCCATCTATTAGTTTGAGTGAACCTAGTGGGACAAAAACGTCACGGATCAATGTTCCTTTGACTTTTAGTGTTAGTGATGTTAACATTGGGAATTGTTGGTATAATGTTTTTAGCGGTGCAAGTCCGGAGATTAGTAACACTAGTGTTTCATGTAGTGTAGGAAGTGTGAGCTTTAATGTAAGCAGTGATGCTAGTTTTGTGTTAAACTTTTATGCGAATGATTCTAGCGGGAATGTAAATTCTACTAGTTCTAGTTTTAGTGTTAGCACAGGTTCTGGAGGAGGTTCTGGTGGAAGTGGTGGAAGTGGAGGCGGGAGTGGCGGAGGTGGAAGTAGTGGTGGTGCGGTATTACAGAGGAAGACTTATACACCTTCGAGTAGCGAATTGAAGGGAGGTTTTAGTGAGGAGGTTGGAGAGTTAGATGTTATTCGGTTTACAACTAGCGATGGAACGAGTCATAGTATTTCTGTTCTTGATGTAAAGGTTGATAGTGTGCTTATTCGTGTTGCGTCCACGCCTTATACAGTAACGATGAATAATGGAGAGACACGGCAATTTGAGCTGACTGGAGATAGTGCTTATGATATTGAGGTCCATGTTCAGATTGTTAGTGCTAGTAAGGTGATTTTGAGTGTTAAAGATATTGGTCCTACGATTGCGATGAGTTTTTCTGTTGGAAAAGAGTTATATTTGAAACGTGGGACAAAGGGAGAGATAATCCTTGGTGTGCAGAATACTGGAAAGCGCTTTTTGAATCGTTGTTATTTGATTTTTGGCGGTGAGAATAAGCAATGGTTTTCTAATACAGAAGAAAAAGGATTGAGCGCTGGTGAGAAGTTTAGTTATACGATAGGTGTTAGTGTGCCGCTTGACGTAGAACCTGGAAATTATTCTTCTGTTAGTAGTATGACTTGTGAGGAAGGTAGTATAGATAGTGTGTTGCCTGTATATGTTTATAGAAATAGCTTTGAGCCAACGATTGTGGACTATCAGAGGAAAGGGAATGAGCTTGAGGTTTCTTATGTTTTAGAGGAGTATGCTGCTGTTGCACATGTGATTGCATTGAACTATGAGATGATTGATTTTAATGGTGTTGTGCGATACGAAGGAGAAGAGGACTTGGCGCTTGGACCTGGGGAAAAGGTTGAGCGAGTTGTTTCTTTTACTTTACCGAAGGATTCTTTTGGGGAGTTTGGTTTTAGTATGATGTTTGATGATGGAGAGTCTGTTGTTCGTGTGGACAAGACAGTTTATTTACCTTCTGGAGGGTTTGCTACTGGATTGGCACTTTCTGAGGTGCAGCAACGAAGGTTTGGTTTTATTGGTATTATTCTTGTTGGTTGTACTGTGCTCTTTTTTGTTGGAAGGGCTTTTTATCGTTATAGAAAAGCTATGAAGCTTTGGGGAAGAGGGTTTCTTGAAAAGAAGCGATTGATACGGTTTGAGTTATGATTTTAGTGTGGGAAGGTTTATAAATGAAGAGTCTTTATAAGGGGGAGGATGCGATGGGGTTATCAACGTCTCGTGCTTCGAACCTGAAGATTCAGAATATCGTGGCTACGACCTCGTTGGGAAAACCGGTTTCTCTCACAAAACTGGCACGGACGCAGAGTAATACCGAGTATAATCCTGAACAGTTTCCTGGGCTTGTGTTACGGATTAAGGATCCGAAGTCTGCTGTTTTGGTTTTTTCCTCTGGGAATTTGGTGTGTACTGGGACCAAGAGTGTTGGGCAGGTAAAAGAGGTAATTAATGCTGTTATTCGACAGATTGCTAAGATTGGTGTGAAGATTACTGAAAAGCCGAAGATTACTGTTCAGAATATTGTTGCTTCAGGGAGTATTGACTTGAACTTGAATTTGAATGTGCTTGCACTCCAGTTGCAGAATACTGAGTATGAGCCTGAACAGTTTCCTGGATTAGTGTATAAGCTTGTCGATCCTCCGGCAACGTTCTTATTGTTTTCTAATGGGAAATTGGTATGTACGGGAACGAAGAATAAGCAGCAGCTTGAGGATAGTATGAAACAACTGATAAGGCATATTAAACAGGCGGCTGCTGAAGGTACCTAATCGCTTTAATCTAGGTAGGTGATTGCTTTATCTAGATATTCTTGTACGTAGGGATGGAGTTGGTTCCTCAGTTCTTGTGTGTACTGGAGTATGGGCAGTTTATGATCTTTTTTGAGCTGTGTGGTTTTGTTTGGAACTATAAGTACTGGGGATTTATTGAGCTTATCAAGTCTTAATTCTCCAGTGCAATGTGCGAAATAAACTGCATCCACAGAGTCTGTTCCTTTTCCGTGACCGAATGGGTCTGTTTGGAATGTTGTTCTGCTGCATCCTAGGTAGTGTATTTTTGTAATGTCTAGATTGCATTCTTCTTTTACTTTTATTTCAAGAGACTTTTCTGTTGGGAGGCCTCGTATAACTCTGCCTCCTATTGGCCAGAGGATATCTTTCGCTGGGGGATTATCTCTGATTATGAGTAGGATTCCTCCTTTGTATTCTATGAAGACATCGTGACAGAAGAGTACTAGACTTTTATGTGCTGTTATAAATTGATCTTGGGGCATTCTTTCTGCTTGCAGTTTTGTTAGATCTACTGGCTTGCTATTTTCTATGTGAAATTCTTTCATTGTACTGTTTATTTGTTAGGATTTAAAAGATTATGTTTTTTTATAGAAAATCTGAGATTCTTTTTTGTTTGTTGTGGTTTTTGAGGATGATTGATTTTTCTGTGTAGTTCTTTATTGGTTGTTTGAGGCGCGTTTGGATTATATGTAAGGCTTCTTGGATTGAGGATGTTGTCTGTGGTTTGTTGGAGAATGCTTCTCTGCTTGTTTGTCTGAGGATGCCGACTCCTAATGGATCAGTGTACTCTGGGCTGATCTCACGGAAGACAATACATGCTGCTTGACGTTTTATTTTTTCTAGGTATTCTGTTAGGGCGAGGCGGTTTGCGTAGTAGGCTCCGGTGACTGAGTCTGCGTATTTTTTTCTTGGAAAGAAGGATTCGTAATCATACCAGACGCCTTGTGTTGTTCTTGCTATTTCAATAACTTCGAATGAGTATTTTTCTGGGAGGAGAAGGAATTCGTAGTGGTTGCCTAGATATTCTGCGTGGAAGATTTGTATCTCAGCAATTTCAGAATAGTAGCGGATGCGTTTGAGTTTTTCTTTCGAGAGTGTGTCATCGACTGCTGTTATTGACCAGCGCGTTGGTACGAGTTTCCTGTTTTTTTTCAGACCGAGAAGGCCTGCGGAAAGGAGTTTTATGATTGCTGATGTTGGGATATTTGCTTTTTCTAGTTCGAGCATGCTTGTTGTTGATTTTGCGTCTGTATCGTCTACAAGGTCGTCGACTTTTTTTTCTATTTTTGGATTTTCTTCTAGGCGTGCGGATTCCACGAGAGCAGCGTTTGCTATCAGTGGCACGCGTGTCTCTTTTTCGGTATGGGGAGAGATTGGTTTTTTTAGTTTGAATTCGGTTGCAATTGATTTTGAAGTCATGGCGACTTCTTGTAGGACAGAAAGGAACTTTGTTTGGAGCGCTGCTTTTTTTATGTTTGTTTGTGTTCTGCTATAGATTAGTTTGTTTCTCAAAGAGAGAATTGTTGGGATGGGAAGTTTTTTTTGATGCCAGTGTTCGTGTGAGGACATTTCTTGTGTGTTGCCGTATTCTGTTGGAGCAAGGATGCCGGTGTAGACGTTTGGGTAGTTCCAGCGACCGATGAATACTTCTGGAGGACTTGATCCTGAGAATTGCTGGATGTTGATTCTTCTGCCGAGGAGTGTTGTGTGCTTTTTACAATAGTATTCGCCACATATTTTGCAGTATGTCATTTGTTTTAGAAATGGAAGCTGTATATATAATTGTGTTTTGTTTTTTGAATAGTAAATCTATTCTTTTTTCATTCTTTGTTTTTCTCTGTCGATCATTGCTTGCTGTTCAAAGATAAAATATGTTAGTGTTCCTCCAACTTGCATTCCTCCTAGCCCCTTTCCTATGCGCTCATCTTTTTCTGTGAACGCCGTAACCTCGGTGTCAGGGATCATACATTCGACAACTACCGGATCCACCAAGCTTACTCTTCTATATTCATCGGTGATGAACGTTGTTCCGTGTTCTCTCATGCCTTTCCTTACTCTTTCAATAAATTGTTCTATCGCTTTCGTAGATATGCGAGAGAGTCTTTCACCATTTATTTCTGCTTGAACATGTAAAAGACTACGCATCATATATGCCCCCGTTACCAATCCGCTATTAACCTCTTCTCCCTCGTCTCTTATCACTCTTTGTAATGGATTTTTCGGATCTTTTATGTGCTTGGCAAGTATAGGATCTTCTCTTTCCATTCTTTGTATTTGATATTCGAGATACTTTTCTTTTAGTGAGCTTCCTTCTAAGGCTGATATCGCGGCTTCTTTCAGCACTGCTTCTTCGGTTACAACACATAAGCCGTTTGGTGTGTATCTTCCTTGTGCCATGGAAAAATGTAGTTTATGTCTTTATAAACTATTCTGTAATCGATCATTTGCTTCTTGTGAATTTATTCTTTTCGAGCCATGCAATTGTGATGCCGGAAAGACCGACAATTGCGTGGAGTGTCGTATCAAGCGTGTTAAACGCATCAAGGCTTGCGAAGTTGGGAAAGAGAATACCAAATAATGCGACGTAGCTAAAGAAAAGTCCATTTGCGAGAGGGAAGGTTTTCCACCATGCTATTGAGTTCCAGCCGCAGATAAGGATAATAAAACCAAGGAGAATATGAAAGATTTTGTGCATTGATTCTGGATTAAATCCAATTTTTATTGAGTCGGTGATTAGGGTTATGGTAACGAGGATGAAAAAAATCGCGATGATACGCGTGTACCATTTTGATAGATTCATTTATTTTTATTGCTTAGAATATATTTAACCTTTTAGGTCAGAGATGCCTAAGAGGATGAAGAGGGCGCCGACCATGATAACAAACCATACAAGGCCGCCTTTGAAGAAGATCCATGCTGCGTGTCTGAAGTTCCAGAATTCACCCCACCATGAAGGCGAGAACCAGGCGATAATAATTGCTGCGTTTACTAGAATTAGACCTATTAGGAGTTCAACCCATTTGTTCATTGTGATGTAGGAGCGTTCTAGTATTTAAAGATTTTCTTCGATTTTTTTACTACTGCAAAGCATGACTCTTTTTATTGGTTGATAAGTTCTGCTTCTCTTCTTAGACATTCATACTCTATGAAGACCGTGTGAGTAAGAAGACCTCCTATATGCTCTTTGTAGTTTAAACCTTCCATTATGTTTTCAAAGGCTTGATGGAGTGTTCTATACGCACCGAATAAATAAGGGTTTTCTTCATTATGGACTTTTGCAGTATCATAAATGTACTTACATATATTCCCATGTTCGTTTCTTTCGCGAAACTCTTCTAAGAAGGTTATTATTGTTTCTCTTCTTACTGTTGGTAGTTTTTTGTTTCTTGTCACGATCTATAGCGTGAGACTTAAATTTTTGACCAAGCTATTTAAGTCTCCCGAATATAACA
>CAYPUL010000045.1:0-6209 GCA_964413975.1 Candidatus Woesearchaeota archaeon | reverse complement strand
TTTTTCTTCATCGCCATATGATAGGGTATATGTGAAAAAAAGTTTCATGCCTTCTTGCTGTGATAGGAATGGGATTGATTCTTTATCGAGATCGGTAAATTCGATATGGTAGTTTCTATAAACTGATTTTTTTGAGAAGGTTGGCATGCGTTCTGCGTGGAGTTTTGTGAATTGAAAACCGATGACTTGCATGTGTGTGATTGTGGAGAGATATTTTTAAACTTTGTTATTGTAGAATGCTTTGAAACCTTACCTATCTTCAACAACTCTAACCCGAAATGTTTGAACGATTTCATAAAACACCAAATGTTCGTATAATTATTAAATATTGTGGCTACAAAAAATGATA
Organism: Candidatus Woesearchaeota archaeon; assembly: GCA_964413975.1. GTDB lineage: Archaea > Nanobdellota > Nanobdellia > Pacearchaeales > GW2011-AR1 > UBA73. The sequence continues at coordinate 5,860 of CAYPUL010000045.1, read as the reverse complement.
TAAATGTGACGTTAATGTAACAATACCATGACATACTAATAATTATATATGCCTTTTAGTATTATCTATTATGGTAAAAGTAAAAGCGGACTTACATAATCATCTAAGAACAAGTAGCCGAAGCTATGATACAGATTTTAATATGACTATAGATATTGCAACTAGAAGATTGGGTGATGGGGCAATTTTTGGAGTTGTTAATTTTGCTGATAAAAGATACGAACATTTTACAGGGCTTAGAGGATATGAAAGAATGTATGTTGGTGAGAGAAATAATGGGGTTTACATTCCACAACAAAATGTTTTAGTAATCAAAGGACAAGAAGTTCCAGCAAAAGAAGGTCATATTTTAGTATTTGGATTAGGAAAAGATATTCATATAAAACAATATAGGACATTGCAAGATACTTTAAGGGAAGCTAAAGATAACAATGGTGTTGTAATTGTAGACCATCCGTTTCATTCGCATGGACTTGGAGGTTATTTAGAAGCTAATCCTACAACTTTAGAGAGTATTGATGCAATTGAAGTCCATAATGGTGAAGCTGCTTTTGGGATACCGAAGACACCATTTCCATATGGAGCAAATAAAAGAGCACAAGAATTTTATGACAGAATAAAAAGAGATTTCCCACATTTGGGGGCTTTGGCATCTTCGGATGGACATTCTATGTATGAGTTGGGAAGAAGTTGGACAGAAATTGATAGTCTAGACTTAGTTGAGAGAGCAAACTTCGTTAATTCATTAAGGAATTCTATAAAAAATACTGACGGCCAAACACCAAAAAGAAAGACGAATGCTGTTTTTGGGGCTATCGACCATTTGGTTGATTTGGCATTTATTGTTAAGGTTGCACCAAAATTAGGATTGGGAAAAGTCTTTGAAACAGATAGACCTAGTTGATTCTTTAGAACCGTATTTTGAAAATATCGATACTATGATTCATTTGGCGGCAAATCCTAGCCCATTTATAGATGAAAGAGAATCTCAAAAAAATGTTGAAATAACAAATGCGGTAATTAGAGTTTGCAGGGATTATGGAATTAAAAGAGTGATTAATGCAAGTTCCATAAATGTTTATCCTTATATAGAATTATTTGAAAAAGGTAAACAATTAACACAACAAACTCCACTTTCTCCTAATTTAAGTACACACCCAACTAATTCATAGCTCTTTTGATATGAAATCGGTTATCACTCCCATCCCTTCTTTTACTGATTTGAAATTGCTGTTATTCAACACAGATCTTTGTATCTGATAGATTGGGTTAACAGGCCCTATACATTTGAGAGATATCTTCTTCATCTTCCCATTAACCCTTATCGATCTCCTTAGGTATTTGTATTTCCTTCCGTTTATTGTTTTGATTTCTATGTACGCCATTGTATACTCCTTTTTGATTTAGGGGGTACATGGGATATATAAATCTAGCTATTTACCCTTATAAGATTGTAGAAGATGATATTCTAGACAGAGTTAAATTAAAATGACTAGTACCTAATTGTATTTGTAGTTAAACGATATTCGGAAGGTTCTATGAAAGAGTTATTTGGCGATTTTGAGTGTGTAAAAAGTTTTGAAGAAGAGCACATAACTCCCTGGGGGCGAGCCAATTTTTTCTATATGGTGTTTTCAGGAGGAGAGATTGACTATTGTTCTTTAAACGAGATCTTCTTCAGAGACGACGACGAAGTCGCCGATTGCTATTATTGCGTTGTAGGGAAGTAACACCTCTTTGCCCTGGGAGATTTCTAGATTAAGATTGCGGGTGTATGTGGTTGGTTCTTTTAAGACTAAATGAATTAGCTCTCCGGTGTTTGTCTCGAAATTGACGTCTTTTACTAGACCAAGACGCTTGCCTTCTTTTGTAACGACGAGTTTTCCGAGAACGTCTCTTAGTGGTCTCTTGTCGAGTGCCATGGATAGTGGAGAGGGATGATGTATATAAATCTTTCTTTGATTTTTTTTGTTTTGGTTTGCTCTGATGTTTTTTGTGTGTTTGTTGGATTGCTCTCGTGTATTTTTTAGAGAGATTGTTTGTTGTGTGTAGTTTGAGAGGTGGGTGTGTAGTTTGGTGCGAGTGGGTGGTGGTCTAGGTATGGGTTGGGGTTGTGGGAGGGTTCGTGGTGTGGGTGTGTGGAGGTTGTGTGTGGGGTTGGGGTTGTGGGTTGGGGTCGTTTTTAAACGAACTTCCGGTGTGCGACCCTATGGTTTCGTATGGAGGTGTGAGAAATGTTTAAATAGAGATGGGATTTTTTCTTTTTTCTTTTTTCTTTTTTAAATTTTTATATATTATATTATATATTATTATTATATATATATTATATAACTTGTATTCTTTCGTTTAATCTCGGTTATTGTTGGCTATTTTGTTAGACTTGTGTTTTTATTCTCCAGTGGAAATAGTGGTGTTGGTGTTTTTTTGTTTTACTCTTGTCAGTAGAAGGCTTGCATGGGAAATAGAGGTTTGAGAAGCGATAAGTTTATAATTGGTTGTGTTTTGGGTTGAGAGGTGATGAGGTGATGGATAAGATTGACAGGATTTTTGATTCTTTTTCGACGAGTAGTGTTTTTAGGGATAAGGCGGTATTACAGTCGAATTATTCACCAGAGGATATCCTTCATAGAGATGAGCAGATTCATTCCATCGCGTCGATTCTTGGGCCGACGTTGAGGAGCGAACGCGCGAGTAATCTCTTTTTGTATGGGAAGACGGGGACTGGGAAGACGGTTTGTGTAAGGCATGTTGGTGAGCGGCTTGAGGCGAAGATGAAGGGAAGCGGACAGGATCGGTTGAGGTTTTTGTATGTGAATTGTAAGTTAAAGAAGGTGTCTGATACCGAGTATCGGATTATTGCTGAGTTGATTCATTTGCTTGGTGGACGGGTGCCTGCGACTGGGTTGCCTACTGATGAGGTTTATTCTAGATTTGTCGATTTGATTGATCATAGAAGACAGATTGTTGTTTTGGTTCTTGACGAGATTGATCAGGCGGTGAAGAAGATTTCTGATAATTTTATTTATACATTGACGAGAATGAATTCAGAGTTGAGGCAGGCACAGATTAGTTTGGTTGGGATTAGTAATAGTCTGACTTTTATGGATAATTTAGATCCGAGAGTTCGGAGTTCTCTGGGCGAAGAGGAGATTGTTTTTTCTCCTTACAATGCGCTTCAGTTGCGCGATATTTTAGAGCGACGTGCTGTTTTAGCATTCGCGTCGGGGGTTCTTGGCGAAGGGGCGATTGCAAAGTGTGCTGCGTATGCTGCACGTGAGCATGGCGATGCGCGGCGCGCGCTTGATTTGCTGCGGGTTGCTGGTGAGATTGCGGTGCGCCAGGGGAGTGATAGGGTATTGTTGGAACATATTGATACGGCAAATCAAAAGATTGAGCGCGATAAGATTTTGGATGTTATTGAGAGTGAGCCTTCACAGTTTCAGTTGGTGTTGTATGCGATTATGTTGCTCCACGAGCGTGAGAAAGGGAGTGCTATTTATACTGGCGATGTATTCCAGGTCTATCAGGATTTGTGTGCTGCGACTAAGAGCGAGGTCTTGACCCAGCGAAGGATTTCGGGGATTCTTGCGGAGTTTGATATGTTGGGGATTATTAATGCACAGGTTATTAGTAAGGGTAGGCAGGGACGCACGCGCGAGATACGATTGATGCTCTCACCACAGATTTATGAAAAAGGGAGAGAGATTATTGAGAATGCTCTCGGTATTCAACGATGAATTCGGCTATTTTGGCGTTCATTCGCGAACGAGGTCTTTTTTTAGATAAGGATATTTTTGAGTTATTAAGTGGTTTTGAGAGTTTTGAGAGCGCTCGCGTTTTTCTTGAATATCTTGAGCAGGTTTCTGGGGAGAAGTTTATTAGTAAGGCTACTTTGCGGAATAATCTCCAGGAGGTGCGCCGTGTTAGCAGTCAGTTTTCTCTTGATGATCGTGCAGTCTTTGAGAGCGTTTCTGTCAAGCTTGGTTTTGAGGTTGAGGTAGTGCGCACTTCTATACCTTCTCCTGAGACGACGAGCGGGCATTATTATCGGATTTTCTATGCAGATACAAAACCAGATCGTGCATTGTCTGTTCAGGATTTTACTGATCATTTTCGGAGTCGTTACCAACAGCTTCAACACTTTCTTGTTGCTCGACCTGAATTGTCGTATGGGCTTGTTTCTATCAATAAGTTGTCTGGACAACGAAGTCGGGTGAGTGTGATTGGCATTGTGAGTGAGAAACGGGTGACGAAAAATAAGAATATTATCTTGAGAGTTGAGGATTTAACAGGGAGCATTACATGTTTGGCACGGCGCGAGATTGGTGAGGTGTTTGCGAAGGTTGAGGAACTTCAGTTGGATGATGTTGTTGGTATAAAAGCATCGGGTAATCGGGATTTGTTGTTTGTTCATGATGTTGTTTTTCCTGATGCTTTTCTTTCGGCGAAGACGCGATTTGAAGAAGATATTTGTATTGCATTCTTATCTGATATTCATTGCGGTAGTGAACTTCATCTTGAGAAGAGTTTTCGCGCGTTTTTACAATGGATTCAGAGTGAGGATGAGGCTGCACAGAAGATTCGCTATATTTTTCTTGTTGGTGATTGTGTTGATGGGGTTGGTATATTTCCTGGGCAGGAACAGGGTTTACGTCTGAAGAGTATGCATGAGCAGTACGCCTTATTGGCATCGTACTTGCGTGAGATACCTTCTCGGATTGGTTTGTTTCTTTGTCCTGGACAGCATGATGCTAGCCGGGTTGCTGAACCACAACCACTTATTAGTCGGAGATATGCGCCTATGTTGTATGAGATTGAGAATCTTGTGCTTGTGACTAATCCGTGCATGGTTCATCTTTTTGAGAATGAGAAGGTATTTAAGGTATTGATGTATCATGGTGCGAGTATCCATGGTTTTATTGATCGCATTCCTGAATTGCGTTCGATAAAGGCGCATCGGTTTCCTGCAAAAGCAGTTTGTCACATGCTTAAACGACGACATCTTGCACCAGTTCATTCTGAGTGTGTTTATATTCCTTCTCATGGATCTGATCCTCTTGTTATTTCAGAGGTTCCTGATGTTCTTGTTACAGGAGAGGTTCATCGACTTGATGTTGAGAATTATAATGGGGTGTTGGTTATTACTGGGAGTTGTTGGCAGGCGCAGACGCCGTTTGAGGAGAAGGTTGGGAATGTGCCTGATCCGTGTAAGGTGCCTGTTCTGAACTTAAAAACGCACCAGTTACAGGTGTTTGATTTTGGTGTTCCGGAGGAGCTTGGTTATGCTTTGGGATGAATATTTTTTGTCGATCGAGCGCGGAGTACAACAGAGTTATGCGATTGCTAATGCGGCTCGTGCGAAGGGGATAGATCCTGTTTCTTTTGTTGAAGTTCCTATTGCACATACACTTGCAGAGAAGGCGGTTGGTCTGATTTCTGCGCTTTATCCTCAGTTGCAAGGGAGTGGTATTGTTGAACGTATCCTTGAACTCGAGAGAGAGCATGGGCCGTTGGATATGGCTGTGCCGTTTCAGATTGCTGAGGAGATAAGTCTCGAACGCTTCTGTCGTTTTACTAGTTTGCTTGAGGCGATTGATGCCGGGATTCGCGTCGGGTTTTCTTATATAACTTTGGGTGTTGTTTCCTCTCCTCTCGAGGGATTTACTGCGTTGAAACTTGGGAAGAGTGCGACAGGGGCGGAGTATTTTATTCCGTATTTTTCTGGGCCAATCAGGAGTGCTGGAACAACTGCTTCGTGCATGGTATTGATGCTTATTGATTATTTGCGGGAGCGATTTGGGTTTGCAAGATATGATCCGACTGAGGAAGAGGTTCGGCGTTATGTGACTGAGAATTATGA
>CAYPUL010000044.1:0-6227 GCA_964413975.1 Candidatus Woesearchaeota archaeon | reverse complement strand
AAGAACATGATCGAAATCGAAGCAAAAGCGAAAATAGAAAATCCAGCCCACTGGCGAAAAAAGATCGCACGAATTGCGAGATTTATTAAAAAAGAGAAAAAACAGGACGATTACTATACACTTGAACCACTCACAAGCTATCCAAAAAAAAGTCTCAGGATCCGTACCCATGCTAAAAACTATGAGATAAACTTCAAAGAACGCCTTTCTTATAAAAGTGGTATTCACGCAAAAAAAGAACACGAATACGCATTTCCAAAAAGAAATCTTGCAGCAATAAAAAAACAACTCAAGAGAAAAGGATTTAAACACTGGCTAAGAAAAGAAAAAATCTCTGAGATCTACGAAATAGAAAAAAACATTCATATCGAATTAAACAATGTGAAACAGCTTGGATGGTATCTCGAAATCGAGTATTTAGGAGAAACAAAAGAAATCCCCAAAGCTCAGAGAAAGATAACTAAGATTATAAAAAAGCTAGGTATTAAAAAATCACAGATCATACAAGAAGGTTATACAAAACTCCTCTGGGATAAAATTATTAGCGTTGATAAAAAATAAACCTAACTGTTCCGGAGTACTCTCCAAAAGAGTATGATCTTGGTATATGTAACACGAAAGGAAGCGACCGCTGCTCTCCAACACTGAGAACAAACGACTCCTCATAAACAACAATATCTCGAAGATTTTCACTCACTCCAACTCTAACAAAGAGAGGAAACGAATATTCATTCCGAACAAGAACATGCCTTGTTGAAGATCCGTCAGGAGTCACGCTCCCAAACGCTAAAATCCGATCATCAACATCAATCCCAACATGGTCGCTTACAAAAAAAGAGGCCCCCACTATCCGCGACTCAAGAGGCAGAGATTCAGTGTAAACAAACGATAAGAAAACAAAACCAAAACCAATGAGTGTACAGACAAGCGCATACACACGAAACCTACCTCTTTCGCCTTTTTGTCTTTCCATGAATCCTCCATAAAATAAACAAACCAATCACCGCCAGAATACCAACACCAATCAATACAATAATTACCCAAGGTATCCCACGCTCAATGCGCAAAGAAACATGCTCCTCTTGTACTCTCCCTTCGTACAACAAACGAATAATACCATCTACTTCCCCCTTAGGAAGTTTATCTAAAGGAATATAGCCAGTAAGCGTCACACGTTTCCACGCAGGCAGTGCAACAGACGGCGTTTGAAACCTTACATCACTCCCAAGAATCGAAACATGCGCAGACAACTCAACAATATCATTATTCCAGAGACTTTCAACAACAAGAGAAAACTTCTCAAGATCTTTCCCAGAAAAAACAGAACTATAATTAACAAGTGCAACGCGCAACTCACCTAACCGAAACGTATAGCTCGTGCTCGTTTCAGCGCCCTTCTCGCCATATAGAACAACACCAACAGCCTTATAATCTCCCTGAGACAATTCCTTTGTTGAGAGCCGAGCAACCATGTTCCCTGATTCAAACTGCTTAACTCCTATACTTCCTAGATCAAAACTCGCGACACGTTCGTTCAAGCTATTAAAGACCTCAATCTTCCCTTTAGCAATAATATCCTCTTCTCCTAGATTATGCACCACCAAAGTAAGCGGAACTTCTTCGCCAACATTCGCGTCTGGAATCTGGAATGAAATCTCAGCATACGCCCCAGGATAAGGAACGCGAAGATCAATAACACCTCTGATATTACCAACAAGAACAACACCCTCAACATCTCGCGTACGCTGACGACCGCCAATGTACAACCGATGGTTTCCAGGACTTGGTTTCTCTGCTAGATGCAAACGTGCTTCAACACTGCCAGATCCATCAATCTGAGTAGTGCTCAAACGAACAAACTGAGAAAGATCGCCTTCAGCATAAATATCAAATACACTATCCAGCTCATCACTAGAGAACATAAAAAAATAAGTCTCGTCAAAACCAGGCCGATATCGCGCGTCATAAATTGCTGGGCTAACACCAACAGATGCTTCAACGAAAAACATAGTGAGTACTACGAACACCAGATAGAGAAGAAATCGAAGCCACCCCATATGATCAAAAGAGAAGATATCTTTTTATAGCTTTCGAGAATTCGAAATCACGCAGCTGCAGCAGTTGCAGTAATAGTATCTGACAACGACCCTGTTAATGAATTAGAAGGGATCTGCAACCGGATGTCAACACTGACACTATCCAATGAATCTAAGTACTGAAACCTACCACAAACCCGCGTTCCAGGGGTTGTCGTATTAACATCTAAATAACTAGTCAGCTGCAACGCACCACTACCACCAGATGCATTCAAACAACTCCCACTTTCTATCTCACTAACATTATATCTATATAATGGATTTGCTCCACCAAGAAAATCACTAGCATTCTTAGCAGCCTGTATATCTAGGGTAACATTAATATTTCCTATATTCTCAATAACAAAACCAGAAGCAATAGAAACCCATGATCCATTGGTTACACTTCCTGGAGCAGTATCTAGAATAGCAACACTAGACGAATTAGTAACCTGCCCTGATCCCCAACTAATAGTCGCAGTCGTAAAGTTTATTGCTGCATTTGTCACAACACTAATATTCACAGTCCCGTTACTTGCTGCAAGTCCTATAGATCTGTAAGAAAGATCATCAAACAACGAGGAAGTAAAAACAAAAACAGCAAGCGATATGACTAAGAAAACAACTGCCATCAGCAAGAGAGCAACATCAGAACGAACACCCCTCTTTCTAACTCTAGTTATCACAAACCCCTTACCTCTTTTGAACATAAAACGAAAATCTATTTAAACTTTCCCGAAAATATCTCATCATCTTTGTAAGATAGAAATATTTATATATAACAATATATATAGTTAAATATGGAAACAACAATTGCCATTAAGGAGAGCACTGCGCAAATGCTTGCCTTTATAAAGAAAAAAATGAATGCGAAAAGCATAGATGAGGTTATAGTTGAAGTAGTTAGAAAAGTCGAGAATCTACCCAAAACGAGATTCGGTTCTCAGCCGGATCTAAAACCATTCAGAAGAGAGGAGAGAGCAAAATTCCATGAATTATGAATATATAATTGATTCTTATGCGTGGGTAGAGTACTTTAAGGGTTCTGAACAAGGCAAAATAGCCAAAGAGTTTATAGAGAATAAACATAGTGCGACTTCAGTTATAACGATTGCAGAATTGTCTGAGAAGTATGATAGAGAAGAGAAGAATTTCGATGAAGATTTTAATTTTATAATCTCACAAACAAAAATAATTCAACTAAACATAGAGCTCGCTCTTCTTGCTGGAAGAACAAATAGCGAGAATAAAAGGAAAATAAAAAATTGGGGGATGTCAGATTCAATTATTCTCGCAACTGCAAAAATGAACAAGGCAAAGGTTGTTACGGGCGACGAGCATTTTAGAAATTTAGATTCTGTTATGATAATATAATGATTTTTCGTAGCGCATATTTATAAAAACCAAGAACAAAATGTCTTATTTACTATTTACTTGTAGAAACATCATTCTCCTCTGTACGTTACCCAATGACTTTCTGTTTCAAATACTTTTACTTCACAAATGTCTTGTAATCTACCTTTTAATTGATTCCATATCCACATAGCAGTATTTTCAGCACTTGGAATCTCAAGATAATCGTTTAAATGACTATGGTCTAGTTTGTCTATAACCTCTTCTTGAACTATCTTTTTGAATTTATTAAGATCCACAGCTCTACCATTAACAACACCCCCATCAATTGTTATTTCTAGTCTATAAGTATGTCCATGCATTCGATTCTCTTTTTCACCGAATTCCTGCGGAAGAGTATGAGATGCATCAAACTTAAATCTTCTTGTGAATTGCATTTTATTCTCTTTGATTTATTTTAATAGATCCTCTGGAGTGAAATTTGGATCTACAACTTCTTCAGTTGTTTTTATTTGATGATAAAAATAATCAGGGTCTGATGGAAGATGTATTCTTACAATTCCCTTTCCAGGATAATATCCAACTTCAACATCTCTTGTAGGGGTTTTATCCAAAAGTAAATCAACGGCTGTATCTACAACAGATTCTAATTTAACAGGATCTTGAACTTGATTGGCTCTAATTGCACCCATCATTTTTTCTGTGGCAACTGTATTCGGGTATAATCTATAAAGTTTAATATTTTCAACATTTTCCCTTTTCAATACGTTTTCTAGGTGAAATAATCCTGCAACGAGACCCATCTTAGCAGGCCCGTAACCAAGACCATTATCCATAACCTGTAACGCAGCATGAGAGGCAATTGTTAATATTTTCAAGTTATTACCTTTTTCTTTCTTAAATCTGTTAACTAAAAAATAAGTTAATTCATAAGGGGCTTTCATATCCAACTCTATAACTTCCCAGATATCTACGAAAGGAGTGCCAAGAGATTGACCTTTCCATGTTCCAGCATTATTAACAAATATGTCTAAACGACCATTATCCCTGTAAACATGCTCAATAATCTCTTTCATTGATTCGATATCTGTAATGTCAGCAGATCTAATCTCAGCTTTTCCGCCTTGCTTGATAATCTTCTCCTTAGCCTTTTCTAATTTTTCTGGCGTTCTTGCTATCAAGTAAACATAGGCTCCTTTAAAGGCCAAAGCCGAGGCTATTCCAAAACCAATTCCTTCACTTCCACCAGTTACAATTGCAACCTTATTTTCTAACATTTTAGCTAGTCCTCACAGATTCATAAAATTTCAATTCCATTTCTGGTTTAGTTAAGAAGACCCCATTAGCAGCACTTGTTGTCGTTGAAACATCTTTTTGTTTCACTCCGCGCATTTGCATACAGTAATGCTCTCCTCTTACCATGCAAATTGCTCCTTGAGTATGCATGTACTTTTCAATTAGTTCGACAATTTCCTGAGTAAATGTCTCCTGCAATGCAGGTCTTTTTGCTAACAGTTCAATTATTCTAACTAACTTACTCAAACCAACACCACAACCATCTGGGATATATCCAACAGCAATATCATACCTAACCGGAAGAAAATGATGCGGGCACATTGAGAAAACAGTTATGTTCTTTTCAAACACCATTCCTTTATAATCCGTAGGAAAACACGTCTTGAAAATATTCTCTATATCCTTTTCCGTGTGACCAAGACCCGCAAATATCTCCTCATATGCCTTAGCAACTCGCTTTGGAGTTTCTATAAAGTTCGGATCGTTTAAGTCTAGATGCAAGCCTTTTTCAAGTATCTCTTTAAAATGCTTAGCTATTACCTCCTCGTTAATACCGTTATTCCGACTTTCCTCTTTGTCCATTTTATACTCTGTAGTCGGTTAATATATCTCCCTTATATAAACATTTAGTGAACTAAGTAAACCAGTTAACCAAGCTCCTCATAAATCCCAAGGTTCTTCTTTATCAAGTTTGACGAGGCGATCTTATTTCTAGATAACACATACCTTTATAAGACAGTAAAATTAAATGTTAATCTGGTAATATTCTGAAATCAGAGTAGGAAAAAGTTTAAATACTTATTCTTATTAATATCTCCATGATAATCAAGCGAGAAATAGGAGAAAAAGGACAGATAGTAATACCAAAAGATATCCGCGAATATCTCGGTTTAGATTTCGGAGTTAATATTACCTTCGAAGTAAAGGATAACGAAGTAATCATAAGAAAAGAGAAAAGTCCAATAGAGATAGTAGAAGATTTTTTTAATATACCAAAACTCAAAAAGAAGGTCTCAATAAAAGAAATAAAAGAGAAGTACGAAGAAGAGTATGGATAAAAAGTATATTGACGCATCTGTCTTTATACAAGGCATACTAAGAGATGATAATAAATCTAAAGAAATAATTTTAAAGATAGCGAATAAAGAGTTTATCGGAGTTACTTCAGTTTTAAGTTGGGATGAAATTGTCTTTGTTGTACAAAAATTTTTAGGAAGAGATCTTGCTTTAAGGGAAGGAAAAAGGTTTTTCAATCTTCCGAACATTGAATTTATTGAAGTAAGGAAAGAAATAATATTGAGGGCACAGAAGCTTATAGAAAAATATAGAATAAAGCCGAGAGATGCGATTCATTCTGCAACCGCAGTTAATTTAAATATCAAAGAAATTATCTCTGAAGATAGCGATTTTGATAAGATTAAAGAACTAAAAAGAATTTCCCCTAAGGATTTAACCTCGTCTCCAAGAAGTCTATATCCTGAATAGCAATTAGGGTATAGATGA
>CAYPUL010000043.1:0-6514 GCA_964413975.1 Candidatus Woesearchaeota archaeon | reverse complement strand
AAAAGAGCAAGAAGAGAATGGTGGCTTTTCTGGAGATTTGAATAGTCTGGATGATGATACCTTGAGGGTTTAGAAGCGGGATAAAAGGAGATTACGAGAGATCAATTGTTAAAAATGGACTTATAACATCTTTTGAGGCAGAGCAAAATAAGAGTAGTGCAGAAGAAAATAAAGATGAAGAATTTCTTAGATTTTATTTGAAATCACAAGCAAATAGGGACAGATATTATGAAGAGATTCATAAACTTAGGGGAAAGTCTCCTGAATTAAGTAGGATTTATTCTCAAGAAATGGGTAAATTTAACAGTAGAGATTTTCGAGAGAAGATAAAGGAGAAGAACATAGACGGCTGGTTTGCTGTATTTGAAGATGTTATTATTTCCTCAGGAAAAACGGAGAAAGAGCTTTTAAAAAATCTAAATGAGATGTTAGATAAAGAGATGATTGAATCGGTTCATATATTTAAGATATAAAATAAGTTCATCCTGCGATTTTTTCATTTAGTTGACTGAACTCAAACTGACTAATGCAATTAAAGTCCTTTGTCAGTAGGAGCGGTTTTCTTTTTCACCAGTTCGAGGATTCGAATTTCGCAGAGGGCTAGCGGGTAGATCTTTTTTAACATGAACGCGAGTTGTTTTTGGAGCTTATTCGTGATTACTTCTGAAAATAGTTCTTCGATTGTGCGTGTTTTTGTGTAGCCTTGTAGGTAGTTTCGTGTTGTATTTCTTAGTGCTTTTAATACTGCGCGAGAGACGCGGCGACGAGTGATAAAGAAGGGTTTTACTCGTGCTATTGCGTCACGGCATGGGATTTCGAATGAGTCTTCAACATAGTCAGTGCTTTTTCTCATTACTCGGTGAATGTAGGTTGTTATGAGCTCTGTTTTTTCTGGGTGCGTTATGAGTCTTCCATTTTCGTTGTGAATTCTGAGTGTTAGTTCTAGGTTTTTTCCTCGGAGACTTTTTGTGAGATCGAGTTTTATTGTTTTCCCTATCAGTTCTTCTTTTGTTGCCGCATAGAGTTCTATCTTTGTTGCTGTTATGGGTGCTGAGATTTCAAAGAATTCTTTTTTTGTTGATTTTGTTTTTTTCATTTTATTTTACGCTTGGACTATTTCTATTTTTCCTACGCGGAGTGCTTTTTTGATGCCCTTTGATTTTTTGCATTCTGCACAGGTGTACATGACGGTGAGGCGTTTGGTTACTTTTGTTTTTCTCTTCCAGGATTTTACTGCAGGTTTTGAGTACTTTCCTTTGTTTCCGAAGCCGCTCCTAAGCCCGCGGGCTTTGAGACGTTTTGTTGATCCGCGTGAGAGCGGATGCGTTGCTGAACGGGATTTTTGTTTTGCTATTGTTATGTTTTGGAGTGTGTGTTTTTTGCAATACGGGCAGTATCGTTTTGTTTGTTTTGGTAATTTCATTTTCTTGGTAGAGCGCAGGGGATGTTTTTAAAGGTTACCATAATGTTTTTAAGGTGTTGATCCGAGAATAGATGTATGGATAAGAAAGTAGTTGCGGAATCTCGTGAGGATGTCGATAGTGCGGTGCATGAGGAAGGTACGCATGGCGAACGTCAGAAGCCCTGGTTTGGGGGCATGAAAGCTGCGGCGTTGGAGGAGCTGGTTGTAACGCTAGCGAAGAAAGGCGAGTCTTTGAGTCGTATTGGGATGATTTTACGGGATCAGTATGGTGTGCCTCGTGCGCGACTCTTGGGGAAGCGAATTAGTCAGATTCTTCGCGGTCATGGGATGTCTTATCAGACTGAGCAGATGATTGTTGAGCAGCGCGTCGCGCGCCTCCGTAGTCATATTGGGAAGCATCGGCATGATCATGTAGCACCTCGTGCATTGACCAAGCGACTGTGGGTGTTGCATGCTTTCGAACATTCGAAGCGATAATTTTTAAGGAGGTGAGATGTACGATAAGATTCGAGAGGCGATTCTGCGCCTTGATCGGTTGAGTGATGAGAAGATGCTGCGTGTGATTAGTCACTATGATAGTGATGGTATTACTTCTGCTGCAATTTTTTCTCGCATGCTGTCTCGTTGGGGAAAACATTTCTCGCTCGAGATTGTGAAGGGGCTTGATGAGCAATTTATTCGTGGACTCTCTGACGATCAGGTTTTGATCTTCTTGGATCTTGGTTCAGGGAGTTTGGATTATTTTCGGGAGAGAAAGACGGAGGTTTTTATTTTTGATCATCACGAGATTAGCGGGGCTATTCCTGGCAACGTGGTTATGATTAATCCGATGCTTTTTGGTAGTGATCAGATCTCTGCAGCGGCGGTTTGTTATCTTGTTGCGAAATGTGTTTCTGTTGAGAATCGAGATCTTGCCGCTTTGGCGGTTATTGGCATGGTCGGAGATCTGCAGGAGAGGGTTGTTACGAAGATGTTTAACGAGATTTTGAATGATGCAGATCTTGTGATGAAGAAGGGTTTGATGATTTACCCTTCTACTAGGCCGCTTGATCGTGCGTTGGAATATTCTTCTGCTCCCTATATCCCGGGAGTGAGCGGATCTTATAGGGGTGCTGTTGATTTGTTGCGCGAGGTTGGATTGGAGAGTGTTAATGGTAGGTATAAGGCGTTGTATGAACTTAATGAAGAAGAGATGGGTCGATTGATTACTGCTGTTGCGGTGCGTTGTGCACGGCATGGAGAGTATGAGGGGATGATTGGAACTCTTTATTTATTAAAGTTTTTTAATACTCTTGAGGACGCGCGGGAATTGTCTGCGCTTATTAATGCGTGTAGTAGGATGGGTTCTTCGGCTGTTGCGCTTGGGTTTTGTTTGGGGAATCGTGACTGTAGGCAGCAGGCAGAGCGTATTTATATTGAGTATCGACGGAGTTTGATGGCTGCTCTGACGTATGCTTCTGGTGCGGATCGTATTACTGGGAAGGATTATATTATTATTCATGGGAAGGATTATATTAAGGATACTATTATTGGAACTGTTGCTTCGATTATCTCACACTCGCCATTGCATCCTGAGGGCTTGGTTGTTATTGCGCTTGCGTATAATGAGGATAAGATAAAGGTATCTGCGCGGATTGCCGGGAGGAATGGGAGAAATGTACGTGAGGTTCTCCATCGGGTTGTTGTTCCTCTCGGTGGCGAGGTTGGGGGACACCCTCATGCAGCAGGATGTTTAATTAGTCGGGAGCAGGAGAGTGTGTTTTTGGATGAATTGCAGAAGGTTTTGGTTGATGGTATAAAGGTTTAAAAATAGGTTTTGATGTGATAGTGGATGGGGGCAGAGCATGGCAGGTTTGTGCGAGTTGTTTGTGGGCGGTGTCAGCATCATCAGCTTGTATTTGGGAAGAGCTCGACTTTCGTAAAGTGTATTTGTTGTGGACGTTTGCTTGTGCGGCCGTGGGGAGGAAAGGCACGGCTCCGTGCGCTTGTTGAGGAGGTTTTGTGATGACTCCTAAGGAGAATGATGTTATATTGTGTACCGTGACTCATATTGACGGTGCGAGTGTTTTTCTTCGTATAGAGGATTTTCCTACTTTTAGCGGGAGTCTTACGATGTCTGAAGTGGCTGCTGGCAGGATTCGGAATTTGCGGGAGTATGTTGCTCCTGGGAAGCGAATTGTGTGTAAGGTCTTACGTATTTCTGGAGACCATGTTGAGTTGAGTCTTCGAAGAGTGACTGCAAAAGAGCGGGAGATGGTTTTAGATAGTTACAAAAAAGAGAAAGCGCTTCTCCTCATGTTGCGGGATGTTGTTGAGCATCCTGATCGCGTTCTTGCTGGGATACGAAAAGATTATTCTATTCCTGATTTTTTTGAAGAGGCGCGACGTAATCCGGATATTTTTAGTCGTTATGTTCGTCAGGATGTGGTTGATCGGATTGTTCAGGTTTTTTCGCATAAGGAACGTAAGGAGAAACTTGTTCGGAAACGATTTGTTTTGAAGAGTCTTTCTGATTCAGGAATGCTGGTTATTCAGAAGATCTTGGATATTCCTAACGCGGATATTCGGTATCTTGGATCTTCGGTGTTTTCTCTTTCTGTTCGTGGGCGGGATTTTAAAGAGGCTCACCAGAGAATTGAGGGGTTTGTGAGGGATATTGAAAAAAGTGCGAAGGAGAAAAAGGCTGTGTTTGAGATTGTTCGAGAACGATGAGATTAAAGAAATGTTTTGAGCACGGGTATACGTTGAAGGATTTTTGTATGATTTGCGGGAAGAAAACGGTTGATGCGCATTATCGGTTTGTGAAGACCCGAGGTATTGGTGAGAAGATTTCTTCGGGTTAGAAAAGGGTTGCTTGTTTTTCTGGTATTTGTACAATGCCGTATTGGCCATCAAAGCCGGGTTTTATTTTCAGTTTGTTTTTTCTGCTGAGCAAGATGATTTCAGTTAGTTTTTCATTAACTTTGTTTTTTATCATTTCTTCTTTTGATATATTTAGAAGGATGTTCAATTCGTTGTTGAATTTTTCAATGAGTTCGTTATAGGTTTGCCAGGTTTTTTTTGATTCGATCGTGGTGTTTTCTATTGTGGCGATTAGTTCATGGAGGGGGATTAGTTCATGAAAGGGTTTTGCGTTTTCTGGAGTAAAACTTTCTGGTGCTTTTGCAAGTTGTTCTATTCTATTTTGAACTCCGATTGTCAGAGGATTTTTGCAGATAGGGCAGATTGCGTTGTGAGATTTTGTTTCTTCTGGGGAAGAAGAAAAGTTGCAGTTTCTGTGACCGTCGTAGTGATATTTGCCGTAACTTGGAGGGGTTTCTATTGTTGCTGTGAGTGTGTTGCCTGTTCTGATTGCGGTTATGATGTCGGTGTAGGTTAATTCTTCTAGGTCAAAAATAGTGGCTTCTCTGCCGAGACGCCAGGGCCAAAAACTGTGGGCATCGGAGAATGATACTATATTTATTTTTTCTTTTAGGCGCCAGAGCATTTTAGGATTTGCTGACATGCCTGATTCTATTGCGTGGATGTGTTTTGTTTGATCTTGGAAGCATTCTTCTATTGAGTCGAAACCTGAATCAGAGCCAAAGAGGCCAAACCAGGGAGTCATACAATGTGCTGGGATGATTTCGATTGAATTGTGGATTGATTTTAGATCTTTTACGAGCTGCGAACAAGGAATTCCAAAGATTGGTCTGCCATCGTAGTCAAGACGACCTTTTGTTGCGAGATAGCTTGTTATTTTGTTTGTTGTTATTGTGTTTGGCGAGAAGATGAGGAGATGGACTGCTCTTTTTTTTCCTCCTTGGGAAAACATTAATGAAACTTCTGTTTGCCAGATAAAAGGAAAATTATTTTTTGTCCGTAGTATGCCTTTGGAATCTTCACTTAATTTTTCATCTATTTCTTTTCTATGTAGGGGATGTTGAAAGTCGCCTGTGCCTAGTAACGAGAGGCCCTTGATTCTCGCGTATTTTTCTAGGTTTTCTATAGAGATGTTTTTGGATGTTGCTCGCGCGTGTTTTGAGTGGATTTGGAGATCTGCGATGATGCGCATTCGTTGTTGAGACAGGCAAACTTTATAAAGATAGCTCTTTATATTCGATAAAAGCGTGGTGACTAATTTTTAGGAAGAACTGAGGTAACCAATAATCCCTAGATCACTCTGTCCAAACATCTGAGAGAGAATACTTAGTTTTATTCCTTTTTAGATAATTGATAACCTCTTGAGAATCTTCCATAGAAACCAAAAAAGCTCCGCGCCCGAGTTTTTTTTCAACCTTGCCCTTGCTAATATAAACCCTTTTACCTACTTTTTGTTTATATCCATAAAGATTTCTCCAGACTTTTATCTTATTAGCTCGTGAGAGGCCATCAAGATTTAACAAAAATAATAATTTATGATTAAGTTTATCTGGAGTTCCATGATAAGCACCATAAAGGGTGATACCCTCGGAGATTACACTTCTTTTAAGGTCTTTCCAATCATCTAATTCTCCAGATTTTACAGATAACTCATTTTTTACACCTTCCAATTTAAATTTTTCATATTCTTCCGTTTTTTTATACAGTTCCAATATCTGCTCTATCTTCTTCTTATCTTTCTTATTGCATTCTACAAAAAGATCAATATCTGACTCATCATCAAAATTGTTTCTAGCAACAGAACCAAACAGTATAATAGACTTGACCTCTATTTGTCCAACTAAAAACGAAGAAAGATTCATTGCCAAAGATATTAGTTTATTTCTCTCCATCTTTCAATCTTTCCTCCGGTTTATTAAACAACAAAATTGCTTCTTTTATTTTACCTTCTAGCTTAGGTGCCCCATATGTTAGATCTTCGCGCAATATTTCTAGTTTTATTATCTCCTCGCATATTGCTTCTTTATTTTCAAATTCAGGCAATTTTTCCAGAACGCTTTTCGATTTAAATCATCTATGATTTATCATAGTTCCAGAATTAATAACTCCTTTTTTCGGCAGATAAACTGTTAATAGATCTACTATGCCTCGTGAAGCGTGCAAACCTATAACCCTTTGCGAATTCTTTAATCCTTTTACCTTAAGTGCCCAATCAAATATGGTTTCTCT
>CAYPUL010000042.1:5610-6525 GCA_964413975.1 Candidatus Woesearchaeota archaeon | reverse complement strand
ATAGATAGCTGCAATACTGCAACAGGAGCATGCCAGTCTACAACAATAACTTGCAATGACAACGACGCCTGTACAACAGATAGCTGCAATACTGCAACAGGAGCATGCCAGTCTACAACAATAACTTGTCCGAGCGACAATAATGAATGTACAACAGATAGCTGCGATCCTACGACAGGATCCTGTACCTCAACACCGGTTGCTGACAACACTCTCTGCGCAGGCGGTACCAGTACATGCAGCGGAGGAAGTTGTCTCCCATCACCACTAACGAGTTCACTTGTTGCGTGGTACAAACTCGACAATAATCCGACTGCTCCCATACCTGAAAGCCCAACATTTATTTATGATTGGAGCGGCAAGGGAAACACTGGCACGCCAGCAGGCAATGCTGTTCCAGTAACAAATGGGAAATATGGTGGCGCCTACTCGTTTGACGGTAGTGGAGATTACATTAGTCTCGGAACAGTTGTCGCCGGAGATAAAAAAGATATAAGCAGTAAGAGCTTTACGATTGCAGCATGGTTAAACACACCTTCGCAACAAGCTTATAGGGGAATTGTAACCTATGCGACTTCAACAAATCGTATTACAGGAATCGCGACTGGCACGTCCTCAAATGCAGGAAAACCCCTTGCAGGGCTCTACACTGCTTTACAGAACTGGGCTAGCTGTGGTCAATTCCCTCCGGTTAATGCATGGTACCTTGTTGTAGAGAGATACGATGCTGCTACACAGACACTCTCAGTCTACCTTAATGGTGTACAATGTGGCTCTTCAATAAATGTCCCGAACACACACAATGTTGCTGGCTACTGGCTAAGTATAGGAATCATACGAAGAACATCACCAGCAGAATCATGGAATGGACTTATCGATGAGGTTATGATCTTTAACAGAGCACTCACTCCACAA
>CAYPUL010000042.1:0-5600 GCA_964413975.1 Candidatus Woesearchaeota archaeon | reverse complement strand
CAACTCCCTTCGGTTAGTGCATGGCACCTTGTTGTCGAGAGATACGATGCTACCACGAAGACACTCTCAGTCTACCTTGACGGTGTGCAATGTGGCTCGAAAACGATAGCAGCCACGGACACACACAATGTTGCTATTCCTAGCTACTGGCTAAGTATAGGAATCATACGAAGAGGATCACCAGCAGAATCATGGAATGGATTTATCGATGAGGTTATGATCTTTAACAGAGCACTCACTCCACAAGAGATCACTACCATCTTTAACAAGCAACTTAGCTAGGTAAAAGAGACTTAGGTATTTATCGTCGATAAATCCGATTTTTATGCAGAAAGATTTTTAAAGCAAGTTTCTTTCTCTCTAGAATATCAGATGGCGAGCGAAAACAAAGAAGAAGCAAGTAAATCATACTCATCAGAGAAGATTAAGGTTCTAGAAGGACTTGAGGGAGTTAGACATAGGCCTGCAATGTATGTTGGATCCACTTCTAAACAAGGATTGCACCATCTTGTCTATGAGGTAGTTGACAACTCTGTTGATGAGGCTATGGTCGGTTATTGCGATCGTATCGATGTGACTCTTAATAAGGATGGATCAGTTACTGTGAGTGATAACGGGCGTGGAATTCCTGTCGAGCCCCATCCTTTGTACAAAAAACCTGCTTTAGAGATTGTAGTTACAAAACTCCATGCTGGCGGGAAATTCGATAAAGGCAACTATGTTGTTTCTGGTGGTTTGCATGGCGTTGGTATTAGTGTGGTTGCAGCATTATCTACGCATATGAAGGTTATAGTGAAAAGAGGCGGGAAAAAATATCAACAGGAATATGCTATTGGTAAACCTATTTATGATGTTAAGTTAGTTGGCAATGCAGAAAAGGATGACACCGGAACAGAGGTCATGTTCATGCCGGATAAGAACATCTTTTCAACAACAAGATTTGATTTCTCAGTGTTAGAAACGCGTTTTAGAGAAATCGCTTTCTTGAATAAAGGGCTTAAGATAGTATTAAGTGATGAAACTACAGGTAAAAAAGAAACGTTCTATGCTGAAGGCGGTTTAATCGAATTTGTAAAATGGGTAAATAAAACAAAAGAAGCGCTTCACACTAAACCTATATACTACTTAAAAGAAAATTCCCTAGTTGTTGTCGAGTGTGCATTTCAGTATAATGCTGGTTACCAGGAGAATGTCCTAGGTTTTGTGAACACTATCAACACTGTTGAAGGTGGTACGCATGTTATCGGTTTTAGAACAGCATTAACTAGGGCTATAAATGATTATGCAAAAAAGAATGCGCTTGTTAAGAATGAAGCTCTCACTGGTGATGATGTTCGTGAGGGTCTTACTGCGATTGTTTCGGTAAAGGTCCCTGAACCGCAGTTTGAAGGACAGACAAAAACAAAACTGGGGAATAGCGAGGTAAAAGGAATTGTAGAGAGTATTAGTTATGCGGCAATTGTAGAGTTCTTTGAGGAAAATCCACCAATAGGAAGACGTATTGTCGCAAAGGCTCTTGAGGCGCAAAAGGCACGCGATGCTGCGAAAAAAGCAAAGGAGCTTGTTCGAAGAAAGAATGCGTTTGGTGTTGGCGGTTTACCAGGAAAACTAAGAGATTGTTCGAAAAAAGATTCAGAAGGAACAGAGCTCTACATTGTAGAAGGAGATAGTGCCGGGGGTTGTTTTTCTGGAGATACTCAAGTTGCTTTAGTAGATGGGAGAAACCTTTCATTTATCGAATTGGTTAAAGAAGACAAACAAGGAAAAGAAAATTTTTGTTATACAATTGATGAAAATGGCAGTATTGGAATTGGTAAAATAGCCAATCCTAGACTTACTAAAAAAAGTGTTAATGTTATTAAAATAATCTTAGATAATGATAAGGAAATAATCTGTACACCAGATCATAAATTTATGTTAAGAGAGGGGAGTTACAAGGAAGCTAAGGATTTGAGAAAAGAAGATTCTTTAATGCCGTTGCACAAAAGGACATCTAAAATAGGAGGAAGAATTACCATAGAAGGATATGAGATGCTAGAGGCGATTAATAATTGGAATCATAAGATTAGAAGAATAGAATTCTTGAGAGAGAAAATTGATGTTTATGATTTAACTATAGACAAAACACACAATTTTGCTTTAGCATCAGGAGTTTTTGTTCATAATAGTGCAACTCAGGCGCGCAATAAAGAATTTCAAGCGATACTCCCCTTAAAGGGAAAAATCCTTAATGTTGAAAAAGCAAACCAAGTCAGGGTTCTTTCAAACGAGGAGATCTCTAACCTAATTACTGCAATTGGTGTTGGTATTGGGGAACAATTCGATTCTGAAAAAATACGTTATTCTAAGATAATCATTATGACTGATGCTGATGTTGATGGGGCACATATTCGTACACTTTTGTTAACGTTCTTCTTTCGGTTTATGCCTAAACTTGTAGAAAACGGGCATATCTATGTTGCTGTTTCTCCACTCTATAGACTTCGAAAGCGAAACCTTCACTATGTTTACTCTGATGATGAGCTAAAAAAACTTCTTACAAAACTTGGTGATAATGTTGATGTTCAGCGTTTTAAAGGTCTTGGAGAGATGAATCCAGAACAATTATGGGAAACAACTATGGACCCAAAGAATCGTCTCTTGAAAAAAGTTACTATTGAAGATGCCGTTAAAGCAGATGAGGTCTTCTCGAAACTTATGGGTGATGATGTTGAGGCTAGACGTAATTTTATTGCAGAGCGCGCTCATGAAGCAGAGATTGATATCTAACATGAAAAGAAAAAACTACAGGAGTGAAAATGGCAGAAAACGGTGAGGAAGAACGCATAGAAAAGGAAGTAGAGGCAGAAGAACGAAAACGGCGCGAGAAAGATCAGATTAGTGACGAACCAGGCGTCGTTGGTTCAGAGATTGTTGAGGAAATGGAAAAATCTTACATCGATTATGCCATGTCTGTTATTGTTCAACGTGCACTCCCTTCTGTCGAGGATGGTCTAAAGCCAGTTCATAGAAGAATCTTGTATGCTATGCATGATCTCGGATTAGATCCTGGGAAACCAACAAAGAAATCAGCTACAATTGTTGGAAATGTTATTGGTAAGTACCACCCTCACGGAGATACAGCAGTTTATGATGCTTTAGTTAGAATGGCACAGGATTTTTCTTTGAGATATCCTCTTGTGCATGGGCAAGGAAATTTCGGTTCGCTCGACGGAGACGCTGCAGCGGCCTACCGTTATACAGAGGCAAAGATGAGCAAGATTGCTGCAGAGATGCTTATTGATATAGAGAAAGAGACCGTAACCATGACTCCTAATTTTGATAACTCTTTAAAAGAACCTCAGACTCTGCCCGCTGTTCTTCCGAATCTTCTTCTCAACGGAGCGACCGGTATCGCTGTTGGTATGGCTACAAATATACCACCACACAACCTGAACGAGGTTTGTGATGCTATTATTACCTATATAAGCAAACCCGATATTAGTATAGATGCGTTGTCTGAGATTGTTATAGGCCCTGATTTCCCCACTGGCGGGTTTATCACAGCAAGCGGTATCAAGGAGATGTATCATACTGGAAAAGGCAAGATTATTATGCGTGCGAAGACCAATATTGAAGAAAAAAAAGGTAAGATGTATGTTATTGTAACTGAAATACCATATATGGTAAATAAAGCAGAGCTTGTTAAGGATATTGCGCGACTTGCTACAGAGAAAAGACTTCCCGACCTTGCTGATATTAGAGATGAAAGCTCAAAGGAGGGTATTCGCATAGTACTTGAATTGAAAAAAAGTTCCCAACCAAAGTATCTACTTAACAAACTTTATAAATTAACAAATTTACAAACGCCCTTTGATGCTAATCTTCTTGCTCTTGTTGGAAGAGAGCCACGCGTACTTAATCTAAAACAGATTATTGAGGAGTATGTTAGATATAGAAAGAACATTGTAACAAATCGTTCGAAGTTTGAGTTAAGAAAGGCAGAAGAACGTCTTGAGATTGTTCTCGGTCTCTTAAAGGCCTTGAAAGATATCGATAAGATTGTTGAGTTAATTAAAAAGTCAGAAAACGTGAAAGAAGCTCATGATGGTTTAGTAAAAAAATTCGAGTTAACTATGCGTCAAGCACAAGCTGTTTTGGAGACTCGCCTGCAACAGCTTACACATCTTGAGAATAAAAAACTGAGAGAGGAACAAACTAAACTTGAGGAAACAATTAGCTACCTCCAGAAGATTCTTGGAAGCGAGCACGAGATTCTTGGTGTGATTAAGAAAGAAGTATCTGAATTAAAGAAAAAATATGGAGATAATCGTAGGACAAAGTTATTGAAAAAAATTGAAGAGATATCAGAGGAGGACATGATCGAGAAAAAGGATGTCGTTGTTATGACAACGAGTGCTGGCTATATCAAACGAGTTGATGTACAAGCGTATCGAGAGCAGAGGAGAGGAGGTAAAGGCATTACCGGCGCAGAACTAAAAGAAGAAGATTTTGTTACAAAGATGATCAGCTGTTCAACACACGATTATTTGCTCTTTTTTACAACACGAGGGCGAGTATATTGGCTCAAATCACATGACATTCCTGCATCCGAAAGGCAGAGTAAAGGGCGAGCTATTGCAAACATTCTCAATTTACGAGAAGAAAATATTGCAAACATTATGGCGCTAAAAGATTTTGAGAAAGGATATCTGTTCTTTGTAACCCGACTTGGAATGGTGAAGAAATTGCCGCTCAAAGATGTTTCGAAGCCGCGAAGTACCGGAGTGAGAATTATGAACCTTCCGGTTGATGGATCCGATACCATAATTAATGTTCGTCGTGTTGATGATAGTCAGGAAGTTTTGTTAATAACAAAGAAGGGACAAGCGATTCGCTTTAATACCAATGAGGTAAGATCTATGGGTCGCGCAAGTTATGGTGTGAAGGGTGCCGACCTTTCAGGGAACGATGAGGTAGTCTCTCTAGAAGCGCTGCCCAAGGATGGTAAAACAACAATTCTTACCGTTACAACAAAAGGATATGGCAAACGATCAGAGCTCAATGAATATCGAAAAACCTCAAGAGGAACAAAGGGCGTTATTAATCTGAAGGTAAGTGATAAAACAGGGAATGTTATCTCATCACTTGCAGTAACCGATAAAGACTCTGTTATCGCAACAACAACAAAAGGGATGGTTATGCGGATAAGCATGAAAGACATGCGCGTTATGGGAAGAGCGACACAAGGCGTTCACATGATTAGACTGAAAGAAGGTGATAAGGTTGCCGATATTCTCAAGGTACCAAGAGAGGACGATATCCAAAGAGAAGCATAGAAATAAAAGTTTTCAACGAACAAACGTTAACCATCGCTGATAAAGTTAATTCTTTCCCCGGACAATATCAGTATAGGTATCGCGGAGTTGTTTTGTCACATCACCATATTCATACTTCATCAATCTTCCATCAACACTCAAAATCGGAGTTATCTCTGCCGCAGTACCTGTAAAGAAAGCTTCATCGGCAGTATAAACATCAGAGAGACGCAGATTTTTTTCAACAACAGAATAACCAAGATCAGTCGCAATCTCCATGATAGACGCGCGTGTAATCCCACT
>CAYPUL010000041.1:0-6540 GCA_964413975.1 Candidatus Woesearchaeota archaeon | reverse complement strand
AGTTTCTGAATTTAGAGAAGGTAACAATGAATTCGTAATTCGCCTGCCTTCTTGTAATCCTGCAAAGAATATAGAGGCGAAGTGAGAAAATGATGGAGTGGAAGGAGTGGCCGGGGTGGGTGAAGGGAGGAGTGTGGGGGCTTGGAATAGGAATTCTCTTGATCGTGCTGGGAATTGTAGTGGATGGTCCAGAAACTATAACGTCTTCTTTGAGTGTAAAGACTTTGTTTTTTTCTATCTTCCTCTTTGCAGTGCTCTTTGGATTTGAAAGCGCTCTTGCTCGGCGCCAGGTAGCATACTGGTAGCGTGGAGCGATTCTTGGAGGAGCATTTTACCTTCTTATGATTACCGTTACAATCCTCTCTGAACTTTCTTGCAGAGAGAACTCTGCATGTGGGTACGGCACGGCGATTGTGGTTGCGTTCTTTTGGGTTGCACTTCCTCTTGGAGCTCTCATCGGCTGGATTGTGGGGAAAGTGAATGGGAGAAAAATAGCTATTGAGAAACGGTGAGTTACATACTGAATAGCTTTTCAAACTCTTCCCGAGAGAGACGCGTGTCTTTCTTAATAATCTTAAGGAGCAGGCCGCGGTCAAGTTTTTCTCCAGGATGATTGGGGACAACTGTTGTTCTTCCATCATCGTGCCTCAGAAATACATGGCTTCCTGATTGCCGAAGCACGTTAAATCCTGCTCTTCCAAGAATCTTGATGAGTTCGACTGCAGTCAATTGTGGCAATTTTGCCATCTTATACCTCAATTTTCTGGATACCTATAAACTGAGGCAGAATTACCTCTTCCCGGGCAACTTCCAAGTACAACGTGATTGCTTCTTTGATGCGCATGATGAGCTCGTCCATGCTTTTTGCCTGTGTGTGGCACCCTGGAAGACCAACTACTTCTGCAATAAGGTATCCGTCATCGCCCTTCTCAATGAGAATATTAAATTCTTCCATGATCTCTTTAGTTCTTCTGAGCTTAAAAATCTTTCTGGCGTCTTCGTTTGTGCAGGCATAGGTATAAAAGGCACGAGAGATTGAGAAGGAGATGGGATGGAAGGAGTGGCCGGCGTAAGGCAGAAGGAGAGTACTGGCATACACATATATTTATTAATCAAATGTCTATGGAACCGCTATGGGCTTAAAAGAGATATTACAAGAAAATCCTAGCTTAACCATGGGGGGATTTCAAAGACTCCAGGAAGATTATGACAAAAGATTTGTCGCTGAAGCATTTAGTGGTTTTAATAAAGTAAGGCACACCTATGCTCATCTGGGAAAATTATTTGGAAGACTTGCTGAATATGTCCAGATGGTGGAAGATGGACATACCGATTTCTCTCCTGAAGAAATTAGAAGTAAAGTCATTCCTGATTTATTAATCTATTCTGCTTGGCTTGCAAAAGAGTTTGATGTCGATATAGAACGAGCGTATCTTCTAAGGGTTATAGGAAACATTAAAAGGCTTCATGGTGGTAAAATCTCTTCTGAAGAACTTGTTGAATTAGAAAGAATTGTTGATGAGAAACTTCAGAAGAGAAATGAAAAAACGTGATCGTCATTTGATGGTGAAGCCAAATAATTAAATAGTTCTTGCGGTGCGTGAGAGAACCTTGAATAAATGCGGAGGAAAATGAAACATGGAGAACAAAGGAGCAATAATGTATTTAGAGAAAGCGAGCAGTGTAGAGGAAGTGAAGGGGATTCTGCATCCGCTTGTGCGCGAGTGGTTTTTCTCGCGGTTTAAGGATTTTTCTTTGACACAGTTGTATGGGGTGAAACCGATTCGAGACAGAAAAAACATTTTAATTACTGCGCCAACTGGAGGGACGAAGACACTGACTGCGTTTCTGAGTATCTTTAATTATCTCGTTGAACTCTCTCTCAAAAATGAGCTAGAAGATAAAATATATGCGGTCTACATAAGCCCTCTCAAAGCGCTGTCTGGAGATGTTTTCGTCAATCTGATCCGACCGCTCGAGGAGATTACTGCATTAGTGGAGAAGAAAGGAATTAAGATGCAAGAAATTAGAGTGGGATTGCGAACAGGTGATACGACTGCGGCAGAGAGAGCGAAGCATGCACGGAAATCTCCGCATATCTATGTGACAACGCCTGAAAGTTTGGGAATTGTGCTCGTGACGCCGAAGTTTGTGGAGAAAGTGAAGGCGCTTGAGTTTGTGATTGTAGATGAGGTACATGCGTTGACAAACAAGCGAGGGGTTTTTTTGAGTCTTGTTTTGGAGCATTTGTGCAGTATGAGTGTGATTGAGCCTGTGCGTATTGGATTGTCTGCAACTATTTCGCCGTTGGAGGAGATCGCAAGATTCCTCGTAGGTGTAGGGAGGGAATGCCTTATTGCAGATGTAAGGCTGTTGAAGGGGATTGATATTGGATTGGATTATCCTGGAGAGAGCATTTTAGAAGCTGAGAATGTAGAGAGTCAGAAGAAACTGTACCGCCTGCTTGATGAGCTGATTCAGGAGCATAAGACAACGTTGATTTTTACGAATACGCGGGCGGCTACGGAGAGAATCATTCACTATCTCGACTTACATTTTCCTAAGAAGTATACTGGTCTTATTGGGGCGCACCATAGCAGCATGAGTAAGGAGCAGAGGTTTCTTATTGAAGATAGACTACGAAAGGGAGAATTGAAAGTTGTTGTGAGTAGCACGAGCCTGGAGTTGGGGATTGATATTGGAAGTATTGATCTTGTGGTGTTGTTACGCTCGCCTAAGTCTGTATCGCGGGCCTTGCAAAGGATCGGGAGGGCAGGGCATCAGCTCCATGCGCAGCCGAAGGGAAGATTTTTGGTGTTGGACAGAGATGATCTTGTGGAGTGTAGTGTTTTAATGAAAGAGATGGTTGAAAAACATATTGATCGGGCGGAGATTCCGCGCAACTGTCTGGATGTGCTCGCGCAGCAAGTGTTTGGGATGGCAATTGCAAAAGTGTGGAATGTTGATGAGATGCTTGCAACAATCCGGAAAAGTTATTGCTATGAGACATTATTAAAAGAGGATTTTTTTGATGTTTTAAGTTATCTTGCAGGAGATTATGCGCTAGAACATAGGCACGTATATGCGAAGATTTGGTACAATCCGGAAGCGAAGCAGGTTGGCAAGCGAGGAAAACTGGCGCGTGTGCTGTACATGACGAATATAGGTACTATCGCTGATGAGGGGTTTATTAGTGTTGTTGTGGGGGCAGGGGAAGGCAGGGGAGGGGTGGTGGGAAAGATTGATGAAGGTTTTCTTGAGCGGATGAAGCGGGGAGATATCTTTGTGTTGGGAGGCAAGAAATATCAATTTTTGTTTTCTCAGGGCATGAAGGCGTTTGTGCGCGCGAACGTGTCTAAGAATCCGACTATCCCTAGCTGGTTTAGCGAGATGCTTCCGCTTTCATTTGATGTTGCACTGGAAATAGGGCGGTTTAGGAGATTGGTGAAGGAGCGACTTAGCGATCGAGGGAAGTGTATTGCGTTTATGTGTAAGCATTTGCATTGTGATGAACGTATTGCACAGGAGATTTATGAGTATTTTGTTGAGCAGCAAGGCTTTGCTGAGGTGCCTGATGATCAGACGCTCATCGTGGAGAAATTCAAGGAAGCAAAAGAGTATCTGGTGTTTCATAGCCTGTATGGAAGAAGAGTCAACGACGCCCTTTCCCGAGCGTATGCATATGCTGCTGCACGCCTCAAACATAGAGATGTTGAATTAGGAATTACTGACAATGGATTTTTTATTGCGGGGGAGAACCTAGAGGAAGAGAAGATTCTGAAGTTTGTGAGTTCGAGGAATTTGCGGGATATCTTAAAGGAGGCGATTGAGCGAACTGATGTGCTGCGGAGGAGATTTCGGCATTGTGCAGGGAGGAGCCTGATGATTTTACGGCAGTACAAGGGGAGAGAGAAGAGTGTTGGAAGACAGCAAGTGCATTCAGAGTTTTTGTTTAGAGCTGTAAAACAGTTGAGTAATGAATTTCCTATTTTGCGGGAGGCGCGGCGTGAAGTATTTGAGGATTTAATGGATGTTGGGCATGCTGAAGAGGTTTTAAAGTGGATGGAGAGTGGTAAAGTTAAAGTTAAGAAGATTCAGACGCCGCTTGTTTCTCCATTTGGTGTGAACTTGATGATGCAAGGACGCTCGGATTTGATTAAAATGGAGGATCGTGCCTCGTTTTTAAAAAGGATGCACGAGTTGCATCTTAAAGTTATCCAAGGAAAGGGAGGATAACTTTAATCCCATCAAACTCGTGAGAGTTTGAGGTTTGAAGGGTGATTGGGGAGATGTAACTTGAAGCACAATAAAGATTAAAAAGGACTGCTTGTTTGGATAAGGATGACAGGATATTCTTTCTTTGGTGGACATGTTTCTCCTGAGATGGTTGAAGAATTGCGTGAGCAGACCTGTGGAAAAGCTCCGCAGCGATTAGAGTTTGCGTTTTCTGTTGAAGATGAAGGGACTCATTGTGGTTTATTGAGAGAATCGTATCGTCCAACGCTTAGGAAGTATCCATTGTTGCTGGAGGCGCTCCCGCTTTTTGGAGCACGGGCTGATCGTGTGGAAACAAAGTATGGTGTGTATGTACGCGAACCTTCTGTTGGAAAAAGTATTGGCTGGGAAGAGTATAACTCATTAGCTGGATGGAATACAGGTGTGTGTAGCGATAAATTAGTGCTAGTTGTACCGTATGTGCTCTGCGAATCCGAATCAGGGGCTGCTAAGGTTTCAAAAGATGTTGCAGCTTTTGGAGAGTGGGTAATGGGAGTTCATGCGAGATCGAAGCCTGTGCAGAGAAGAGACTGAGAAAAAACGAAAAAATTAAATAGAAGAAATGTGTGAATGAAGTATGGGGATTTATGGCGAAGTGGTGTTGATGAAGCAGTTGGGAAAGATTCCTTCTGATGCGAGGAATGTGCGAATACCTTTGTTTCTTGAGCAACACTTTGGAAAAGTGTATCGCGTAAGCGCTGTTGATACGGCTCTTCTTCGGGGTGATTATGCGAAAGCTTATGTGTTAGTAGAGCGAGACATGAGAAGTTATTTCTCGAAGCTTCTGAAGGATGCTGCAAGGGATGGATTTCCACGACGTGATAACTTGGAGAGTAAGGCAGACACGGAGATGATTCTCGAGGAGGGAGTGGAAGGCGCTTTGAAAGAACGCTATGCACCGAGTGCTGGTAAGAGGAGGGAGCTGTGTGCGTTTATTGAGGGAAAAAGAGTGAAGAAGGTCGTACAATTTGGGAAGTGGGGGGTGAGAAAGGGTTTTGAGAAAAAAGGTTAGGGGCAGGGTGGATACATTCCTAAAAGAGTCCTTCCCTGCATATCTCTATGCGATACCAAAAATCGCCTTATCATTTTTATCAGTAATTACTTTCATATCTGAAAGAGTAACTTCAATACGTAATTGAAGGGCTATTTAATCAGGTTATTTTTACAAAGATGGGGGGAATTCCGGGATGCTGAGCGGTTTTGCGTAACGTTTAATTAGTTTCTTGCATGTGTGATTACATGGCGCAAATCGAATACATCGGCAAATGCCTGCTTGTTAAAGTAGAAGGCAAGAGGATTTTAGCCGTGGGGGATTTACACTTGGGATATGAGGAGGCGCTGCAGATTCAGGGTGTGAGTATTGGAAGAACATTGTTTGCTGAGATGATACAGGAGCTCGAGGAGATTTTTGCGAAGACGGGGAATGTTGATGAGGTTGTGTTGTTAGGAGACGTGAAACATGTGTTTGGCTCTGTTTTGCAGCAGGAGCGAGAGGATTTTCGGAAGCTGCTGGAGTTTTTGGGCGCGAGATGTAAGAAGATTGTGATTGTGCAGGGCAACCATGATGCAATTGTGGGATTTTTAATTCGAGAGAGGACAGAGATAAGAGATTTTTATTGTGTTGATGGTGTGTGCCTTTTGCATGGAGACAGGGAGTTTAAAGAAATGCTTGAAAAGAACATTAAGGTGTGGGTGATGGGACATGCGCATCCTGCAATTGCGCTCAGTGATGGGGTGAAACGAGAGAAGTATAAGTGTTTTCTCGAGGGAAGTTGGAAAGGAAAGAAGATTGTGATTGTGCCAAGCTTTTCGCGACATAGTGAGGGGAGTGACCCACGGGAGCATGAGCTTGGATTAGCGTGGAAGTTTCCTTTGGGAAGATTTAGAGTGAGGGTGGTAGGGGAGCGAGGAGAGGTGCTGGATTTTGGAAGATTGGAGAAGTTAAGGGAGGGAGGGAGATCGAGTTAATGCTCTTTAAGCATATCAGAACAGAGCTCAAATTATAAGTAATATTAAACATATCATGATCATTAGTTGTCGACGTTAATTAGTGTATTTAGGCTATTTTTTGGTGCTAAAATGCATCAATCACTAATTGTAATTGCTTTTTCCTTTGGAAAAGGGGAAATTGTAAATAAAGGGGGACAGGAGTATTGTCAAAAAGTTCAATAGGGTTTTATCATTGATGTACTCATGATTATGTTTGGGGCTGAGGCTTGATCTGGGGAAGGGGAATGTGGGGAGGAAGGGAAAGATGCTCTTCGA
>CAYPUL010000040.1:0-6589 GCA_964413975.1 Candidatus Woesearchaeota archaeon | reverse complement strand
TGGCGTGATAGTGTTTTGAAGCATCCGTTTTTACTCTTTTTCTCTGAGAGTGTGAGAGTTGGCCCGCCTGAGCCATTTTATTTTTGTGTGCAGTATCAATATGACGATAGTGATGGATATTTGATTGTTGATTTGTCAAAACGTGTTCGTGCTACGGAGGTGTGCGAGGGGTTGTGATGGTATTTGAGAGGAGAGGAGAGATTGATGATGTTTTGAAGATGATTCTTTGGATTGTGTTCTTTGTTATCGCAGCAATTGGTTTAGCTTTTCTTATTAAGAAATTAACTGGGGCAATGGTTATAAATGTGATGCTCTATAGATGATTATGATGTTAAGAAGAGGTGATTCTATGATATCTGGAAAGGTTGTTAGTATTGTTCTTCTTCTTGTTGCATTTCTTTTTGTTTTCTTTTTTGTTCTTTACTTAAAACCATCTTCTTCTAAGGATATTTGTCATTTTTCTGTTCTGAGTAGGGGGTCTATATCTGAGAACGCGCAGAGTATTGTACCTTTGAGATGTACGACTGAGAAGATTTGTTTGAGTTCTGGGGAAGATTGTTCTGTGTTTTCTGGAGAGAAAGGAGTTCAGAGAGTTTCTTTAGGGGGTGATTCCTTGCAGGCTGCGCGCGTGATTGAAAAGAGTATTGCTGATTCAATGCTTGATTGTTGGACAACTATGGGGGAGGGGAAGCTTGATATTTTTAGTGAGGGTGTTTTAGCACATTACAATTTAAAACCGAGTAGTGTTGGTTGTTTGATTTGTTCTAGACTTGGCTTTTCGCTTCGTGAGAATCAGAAGGAAGAGG
Organism: Candidatus Woesearchaeota archaeon; assembly: GCA_964413975.1. Lineage (GTDB taxonomy): Archaea > Nanobdellota > Nanobdellia > Pacearchaeales > GW2011-AR1 > UBA73. The sequence goes on along the minus strand of CAYPUL010000040.1, from coordinate 5,783 downwards.
TTCTGAGGAATGTTAATATTCAGAGATATTTACAGACAACGCAGGTTTATGGGGGCCGGTATACTTATTTGGAGCATTTTCTTGGACCTGGTGTAAAGACTTTTGTTGCGCCAACAAAGGAGACTTTAGAGCTTCAAGGTAGGGCTGTTGGCGGGACAGATAGTGGTGTGAAGATTGTTCCATTTGGTAGTGGATTAGATGAGATGGCTGTTGTGTTTACACAGATTCATACTGATACAAGTAAGGGAGTTTTCGATAAGTTGATTCAACTAGGAGCGACTGCTGGCGGACTTGTATTGATTAGTCCGGTGGGAAGAGTAGCTACGAAGTCTTTCCTTACACTGCCTGGGCTTCTTGTTGGAGGAGTAGCGGCTGCTGGGGTAACTATTTATGCGTTTGATAATGCGTATCAGGGACGTGTAACTGCGGCTACATATTGTGGGCCGTTTGTTAGTGATACACAAAAGAGCGGAGAGGGTTGTAGTGTTGTGCAAGTTGTTCCGTATGATAAAAATACGATTAACCAATTGTGTGGTTATATCGAGGGGAATCCGTAATGAATCTGCGAGGGGAAGGAGGGAATTTTCTTGAAAAAAATGTGTTGGAGATTGTGCTTGCGGTTGTTATTATACTTATTCTTGTTGGAGGGGCGTTCCTTTTTTATCGTAATCTTATAGTCAGTTCTGATGTTGAGAGTGCGAAGACGACTATGAATGTTATTGAAGGGAAGATTCGTGCATTGAGAGAAGGAGAGAAGAATAGTTTTTTTGTGAGGGGAGTGAATGCTGCTGATTGGTATTTGTTTGGGTGGGGGAAGTTTGATAGTGGGAGACCTGATCGATGCTACTTTGAAAATTGTGTTTGTTTGTGTAAATTAACAGGGAGAGGGGAAAAGGAAGATTGCCAGGATCGTACTCGGGCTTTTTGTGGGAGTTTTGAAGAAGAGCGTATTTTTGTTGAAGGCTATGATTATTCTTTACCACGTTCTGTTGATGTAGGGGTTGGTGCTCCGGGTATTCGACTTCCTGGAGGCGTTGAGGTAAGAAATAGGATTCTTATGACGTCTGCGAAATTAGTTGATCTTGAGATTGAACGAGGGAAAGACGAGAAAGGAAGATTTTTGCGTATTCGATGGTATAGTGATTTGTATCGTAAAGAGAGTTTGGGAAACGATGGTAAATAAGCGAGGGGATATGTTACCAGATGCGGTGTTGTCTGTTTCTTTAGTTGTTATTTTTTTTGTGTTGATGTTTTTTTATATTTATGATCAACGGGGGGCGGCTCATGCGTTTGCGCAGGTGTATGCGTATGATCTTAGTCGGTTGATTGACATTGCTGAACCTGGTGATAGATTCCAGGTTGATGTGCATAGGATAAGTGCGATTGCATTACGTAATGAAGTGGGGAGTTTGAGTGAGATGTTTCGGTTTGATAATGTGGGGAATGAGGTGTGTGTAAAGCTTAGTCGTGGAAGGGCTGCATGTTATTCTTACTTTAATGATGTTGATATTGTTGATAGTAGGATTGAGCGAGTAGATGCGTCAAGGAGTGCGAATGTGTTACGTTTTCGTATTGTTGAGAAGCAGAGGAGGAGTGATGTCTCGTAGAGGGACGACCGGCGAGCAATTGACTTGGATGTGGACTTTTTTTTTACTTCTTCTTATAGCTATGGGGATGGTGGCTGGGAAGTTTTTGTTTTATGGCAAAGATCTTGATTTTAGAAAAGCTGATGCTGGTTTGTTGCATGATCGTTTGAAGGAGTGTATTATCGAGACGCATGTTTTTGATGTTCTGAATGAAGGGAGTGCGAATGAGTTATTCGAACTTTGTTATTTAGATAGGAGGATTATTGAGGAATATTTCTTGATGTTGATTGAGATTGATGGCAAGGAACTTTATTCTTGGAAGGGCGATAGTGTTTCTTGTATGATTGGGGAAAAGAATGATGATTATCCTAAATGTAAGGAGAGTGTGTTTTTTTATGATTTTCGTGGAACTAGGAAGAGCGTGCATTTACTTGTGGGGAGTAATCAACATATACGGAGGAAGCTTTTATGATGTTATGGGATAGGAGAGGGCTTCTAGGTAAGTATTTAACTGGATTTCCTGTGTTTTTGTTTGTTGTGTTTCTTTTGGCGTTGTTTATTGCGGTTAGTATTGCATTGTCTTATTTTAAGGGGGTTTCATTACCACACTTATATGGTGTTGGTTTTTCTGAGAGTGATTTTTTGTTGGAAGAGGTTATTGTTAAAGAGCAGGATGGGAGTCAGCGTGCTATTTTCGTTGAGGATCTTGCTATAGACTTTGGGCGAGGCAAACGGGGTAGGAAGGAGGTTGATGATATCTTGCGTTTGTTAGTAAATGATGTTTATGCTTGTGTTATTTTATACAAAGAGAGCGAAGTCTCTTCGCTTACTGGGGAGAGAGGTTTTCGGTTGAAGGATGGTAAGATTGAGCAATTAAGAGGTAATCTTCGGGATTATTTTCCTGATGTTGAGCGATTACCTCTTAGACGCTTGCGTGTTGAGCATGAGGGTGTTCGTGATGAGATTGTATATTATGGAGGGGTGTGTCCATGAATAGGCTAGGTGATTTGGCTATGGGGTTGATTGTTGTTGTTGCTTTGGCTTTGTCGCTTGCGGCTTTGTACTCTTTTGTGAGTTATTCAAATAATTCTCAGGGAGCTTCGATTGCGTTGTATGAACTTGGTTATGATGTTGTTCATAGTACTAAGTATGTTGAAAGAAGCGCTAGTATTATTGGACGCGAGGTTGTTCTGTGTGAGCAGCGTGGTGCTTCTGGGAAGTTGTGTGAGATTAAAGACCTGAAAGAACGGTTTATGACTGTTGCAGACTTGCGTGATTATAATACTGGGAGGGCTGGGAATTTCTTTGGGAAGATTCGAAATGGGGAATTTGAGTTTGTGTGTAATAGTGATTCATTGTGTTTGTTGAAGGTTGAGGATGTTAGTATACGAGCTGTGCGGGATATGCATTCGTTTGAACGTACGCTTGATTTGTGTTTGCAGTTTGATTCTCAAGGGAAGGTTGTGGGAAGGAGCTGCAAAGATTTATAAATAAATGACCCTTGAAGAGAAGATGCGGGAAAAGAGGATGAATAAACACGGACAGGATTTGTCTATAGGTACGCTTATCTTGATTGTTCTAGGGATTGTTGTGCTTGTATTATTGATTCTTGGTTTTAGCTTGGGGTGGAGTAATTTATGGGAGAAGATTAATATTTTCCAAGGAGGATCTTCGATTGAGAGTGTTGTGCAGGCTTGTAAGATCGCTGTTTCTTCGCAGGCAACTTATTCTTATTGTAATACTTTTCATAAGATTAAGATTGAAGGTGTTACAGATTATGTGAATTGTTTGGATTCTCGTGTGCAGCAGGGACTGGGTGATAAGTTAGATTGTGGTACACTTGATACGAGATCTGATTACTGTGGGAAACTTAAGTTGGGTGATGAACAAAAGGCGAAGATCCTGGTTAATGGACAGATATGTCCATGAAAGAGCAGCAGGATGATATATTAGCAGGATGATAAAAGAGAAAAGAGGATTTGAGTTAGCTATTTCTACGATCGTGATTCTTGTTCTAGGATTGTTTGTTTTGATAGGGTTGGCGTTGCTTGTGAGCGGAGGGATAGATGTGTTTAAGAGCTCGACAAAGCCTTTTTTGGACACATCTAGCGCTAGTTCTATAAAACAGGCTTGTGTGTTGGCGTGTGAGAATGGAGATAAGATAACGTATTGTTGTAAGAAGTATGATATTGATAGAGAGAAGGTTAGTTGTGGAGATCAGAGATTTGAGATTCAGTGCGGGTTGGAGTGTCGTGATTTTCAGTGCAGGGGTTGATTGTTGAAAGGGGCGCCCTTATGGACCTTTATGGATTATGGATATTCTGAGCGAAGGAAGACACGGAAGGATAAACGCATGAAACGAATGTATCGGAGATATAAGCGAGGGGGAATGCAGAGGAGCGTGAATGTTGTGTTGCGTGGAAGGTGAGATGATTCTTTTACGATGATTCTCGGTCCCTTTTTACATTAGTATTCTCCAGTCTTGTAATTGACCTTGCATTTCATGGTTTATTAAGAAAACACTAGTATCTAAATATATAGTTACTTAGAGTATAAGATAGTAGTTACATGATAAGATGAACATTTATAAACTTTATTATTTTATATTCTATATGAAAAAGACTCCAGAGCAAATCAAGGAGGAGATTCTTGACAAACTCGAACAAGGTCCTCTTTCCATACAGCAAATTAGCAGGGAAATAGATTCTAATTGGATTACTGTTAGTAAGTTTCTTGAGGAATTAAAGGCTGAATTGAAAGTTAGAGAGATACGAATAGGAGAGAATGTTCGTTTGTTTAGACTTGTAAGAGAAGATACTTATTTAGACATTCCAGTTGAAAAAAAATACAAAGAATTGGGTTATTATATCTTTAAAAAAATCCGCCAAGAGTGGACAAATAAGAATGGTGTAACTCCAACCAATACTGATGTTCTAAAAGTAGCTGTAGAGGTTTTAGAAAAAACACAACTAGACCAACAAATCCCAACTGTATGGTACCTCTATGGCAAAATACCTGTATTAAAACTCGTTCAAGAACCTCAAGTAGAAAATATAGAACCTGCAAGTCTAAAAATAAAGACTGTTGATATTGGACAAGTGGACAATCAGATTGAGTCTGCAATAAAAACATTCCTCGCGCGAAACAACAGCCATGAAATAAGAGTTAAACAATATGAGTTATACAATCAACGACTTTATCTGCTAAAAGAAGACCTTTTCTGTTCTTTAGTAAAAGGAGATATTGATCCAGAGAGACTAAAAAACTATTGTTCAGAGTTATATGCAAGATGTCCTTCAAAAGAAGATGCTTCAGAGATTTTAGGCATGACACAGGACTTTGTTTCTACAATCTACAAAATATCTATGCTAAGGAACGTAAACGACTTTAATAAAGAGATATTAGAAACTGTGTATAGTATTTGGAAGATGATCGCAGTGTATATGTTCTTTGATAGCTTAACATCTTACGGGAAGTTTAAACCGCGAGATAAAACATTAAGTCTCTACTTTAGCGATTCCTTGTTTAGAAATATCTCTGATGCGAAAGACTGTGTTTCTAACTTAAATTCTATTTATATGAATAATGTATCTTATGTAGAAGAGCCTTCATTATTAGAGGATACTGAAACATCAAAATTACTTGGGGATATAGTCTTTGAGATGTCAGGTGAAGGAACAAGAGAAGATGACAAATCAATTTCTTGACACCTCAATTATAGTAGGTTATTCTGGGGCAGTTTCCGATAGAAGTTTAGAGGGAACGGAGAGAGTGAAGAGTCTCTGTGTTCGATTTGCAAATAACAAAAAAGGTATTTTTGTTGTATGCTATTTTACAATTGATAAAGAAATATTCTCGTTAACTAGAAGATATAGAACTCTCATAAATGAAGTCAAGAAGAAGATTGATGATGTTAGTTATGGAATTGGCTCTTCAAAAGAAGCATCCATCCTTTATCCAGAAGATGTTAATAGGGCGAATAAAATTTATAATTTCTTTAATTTAAAATTTGGTGAAGCTAAGAAAGTAGATTTTAAAAGAGAGCTTTCAAAAATACAGTCTTCGTTTGAAGCAAGAATCTCTTTTTTCTTAAATAAAATAGTTGATGAAAAAGTAATTCCTATCAGTGAAATCAAAAAGGAATTAGTTAATTTAATTCGAGAATCGATAGATAACTATGCTGATTGTAATATTTTT
>CAYPUL010000039.1:0-6708 GCA_964413975.1 Candidatus Woesearchaeota archaeon | reverse complement strand
TTATAGGAAAAGAAATTAATTTTCGTATCTTTCTTTTCCTATCTATCGAGTGAAAAAAATCCGAAAACTTATTTCCCTCGATATAAGAGGGCGGTGTTGCCAACACTACGCTCGGGCACGGAAAATGGTGTTTAAAGGAAGATTTTTTTGGGACGATGAGAATATTCAGCCCATGTAGGGGGGAAATTTAACCTTGGGGCCGTTTTTAGGTGTTTAAACAGCTTGCTTTTTTATGATCTTGGGTGTTTACCAACAGATAATGTTCTTTCTCGTGGTGTTTAGAGGTGTTTAAAGTTGTCAAAGAGAAAGGTTATTTAATTTATTTTTTAAGCTTAAAAAAGCGTAAAGTTTAAATACTCTGGCTGTTGGTATAGATGCATGTTTGAATGGCTTTTTGGTAAAAGACAAAAAAATAACCACTCTGAAATCAGAGAAAGCTTTTCTGCAGTGAAACGTGATATGGATACGGTTGGAAAATGGATTAAACACCTTGAAGGGCAAGATAAACAGCTGTTTGAAATACTAAACTGGCTTAAACGGGAATTATCGACGGTAAAAGAAGAGATGTTTGGCTTGCGTGAACAAATCCAAACAGGTGTTGAAACAGAAGAAAGCAAACAGCTGTTTAAAAAAACGGCTGTTTTGAGCAAACAAACGGCTGTTGAAGGTGTTGAAGAAGCTGTTCAAACAGCTGTTCAAACAGGCAATTTTTATGATTTTTTTAAAAATCTTTCAGCACAGGAAAGAGCATTGTTGTTTACGATAATGAATAGCGAAATGAAACTGAGCTATGAGGATTTAGCACTCTTGCTTGGAAAAGAGAAGTCTACGATACGAGGACAGGTAAATGCGATCAAACAGAAAAAAGAAGGGTTAATTGAAGAAATAAGTGAGAAAAATGGGAAAAAGAGAGTCTATGTACCTGAAGAGATTAAGGAAAAACTCTCAAAATACGCAAAAGTGAGAGTTGGAAAGAAGCGTAAAGTTCGCGTTAATGCTGAACAAGAGGAACATGCATGAGAAAAACGTTCAAAAAGATGGAAAGTGAGGGTTAGGAATAGAGAATTTTAGGAGGAAAATAGGGATTTTCAGCCAAAAGTGAGTGTAGAAAAAGCCTGAAAAGGGTAAAAATGAGAAATTGTCTGGAAGCGACGATTTTGATTAGAGGAAAATCCAAAGCACTATCGTGTTTTGGATGCTCGGGAAGCCGTAGGGTTCCCGACATGAAGAAAGGTATTAGAAGTGAGGATTTTAACCGAACTTTTAGTTGTTTAAAGGCGAAAAATTAATAGGAATAATTGTAGCAAGAGCTTTTTAATATAATTATTCGGTATATCGAAGACTAAAGTTCTCTGAGAGTTATGAGGGCTTGTAAAGAAGCAATTTTTTTAAGTTCTTCAGGAATAGAGAGGATTATCTTTTTATTGTCGAGTTTTGATTTTAGCAGAGGGACTCCCTTTCTAGTAATTTTTAAAATATAGTCTCTAATTGAGCTTTCTGATAGCTTGAGACGCTGCGCTAATAGAGGATAATCGACGGTATTTTGCTCCTGTTCAAGCTGATAAATAGTTGAAAATATGAGAAATTCTTGCGAGGTTAATGATTTAAACTGCCTTCTAAGATCTTTCTTAAAAGAGTCCAATGAGTCTAAAGCATCAGTTATTCGGTTTAGGGAATGAGAATCTGGTTCGGAGCGGATTTCTAGGCTTAAATCTGCCTGTTGGTCTGTCTGTCTGTCTGTCTGTCTGTCTGTTGGAACCCCCCTGTTTCCAGTGGAAGTTTCAGAAAATTGGCTTTTTAGACTGTATAAAGGCATTTTATCTGTTGGAGTGTTGGAATGTGTTGGAGTGTCTGTTGGAGTTATGTGTTGGTTTGTTGGAATTAGAGAAGGATGTGTCTGTTGGTTTGTTAAATCGAGTATTGGTTTGTTGGATAGTTGGATAGTTCGTTTAATTTCTTGGAGTTCTTGAGTGATGAACTCAAGCCGGGAACGTAAGAAATCTATGTCTTGCTTTGCACGTTGAAAGGCTTCTTTGATGGGATCCACTTGGGGAAGGAGGAGGAGAAGATTATAAAGATTTAGATGGTGAAGTAGCTTTTTCCTTGTGGTGCTTCGTTTATTGTTGTCGGTTGCTGATATTGCGGATCGTATATTTTAATGATTTCGTATTCGCCGAAAGTTCTTCCGTGCTCAATAGTTTGCTTGTGAATGAGTGCGTGACCCCAGTAGAGCCATTGACCTCCACCCATTTCCTGAACAAGAAATACTCTTGTGGGCGGACGATGATAGAGACGCTCGTCGTTATTCCAAAATTGGAATCGCCTGTTTAGTACCTTTGGAAAGGTAGTTTCTGGATTCGCTTGATGATCTGGAAGAGAAAGTTCTTGAGGAAATCCTCTTTCCTTTGAAATCTTGAGCGTGTCGTTTATTTCAATAAGACTCCCCATTTTCCTTTGAGGAAGAAGAAGATTATAAAGATTTAGATGCTGAAAAAGGCAAGATTTATTAAACAGGAAAGAGTATACAAAATATGATTAAGCTGGGAGACTTTTGGTTTGTGGGGAAGGCGGATGGAATGTTTGAATATGACTTTTACTCGCCTATTGAGAGCTTAGTGTATGCTGTAAAGAGTGTTTCAAGTGAACTTACACGTGATTACTTTTCTTGGTGGAACAGGTTAAAAAGGAAGTCTTTTGCATGTGTTAGGATGACGCAGCAACAGAAGAATCCTGTCGCTGTGGAAATAGAATGTGTTGGAGTTCAGCGAGAAAATTACCGGCGCAAGGAGGGAATTAATCGAGGTCTTTTGAAGAAAATGCTTCTTCGTGAGCATTATGGAGATAAAACTGCAGAAATGTCTGAATATGATGTAATGATGTATCTGCACAAAAGATTATGGGGATAAATATCGATGAATATTTCGGAGAGGCACAGGAGTATTTTAATTCTTGAAGAGTGGAAAGCCTAACTAGAATGAATGAAAGAGGAGCCTTCAGAGTCTTTGGAATTAGGAGAGATGATCTGAACAGAGGATTTAGACTGATGCTTCTTGTAGGCTTCGTAAGCCTCGTTTGAAAGGCGCCAGCGCCTCCGTCGAAGATAGGTTGAACCTGTGGGGTTTTTGGTAACGGAAACGACGAGGTTTTTCTTTTGTAACTCTTCTAAGAGAGAACGAGTAAACTCTTCGTCGCGGGCAAGCTCGCGAGAAATTGATACGGTAAATGCTGATTCAGGAGCGATTGTAAAGAGGTAGTGAAGGATTTGCTCAGCGATCTTGTCTTTTTTTTGTTGAGAGAGGCGAGGCATGAGAGGAGAAAGGAGGAAGGATATTTAAAGATAGGGGGAGTGAAAAGGGGATGGGATGGAAGGAGTGGCCTTTGTGGGTGAAGGGAGGGGTGATTGGAGTGGTCTATGGTTTGATTACCTCTTTTGCATTCTCCTCGTGTTCTGGTGGTCTCGGTTGTTTTTTCTTGGTTCTCCCTACTTCAATTCTTATAATTAATTTCCTAAATCTACCTGAGTTTATCCTCAATAATGAAATTTGGGTGCGTTTAACTTACATCATCCTGCACACTATTTTAACAGTCGTTATTGGCGCAATTATTGGCTTGATTGTGGGGAAAATCAGACAGAGAAAAGCAGAAGCATGATGCAAGCAAAGTTTTAAATATCTTTAAAGCTGTTAAGAACCATGGAAAAGCAGATTATGTTGGATATTTCAATACGGAAAGAGAATGAGGGAGGGTACTCGGCTGTCTGCACAAACTTAAATGTGGCGAGTCAGGGAGAAAGTGTCGATGAAGCTGTAGAGAATGCGCGAGAAGCTATCGAACTGTATTTAGAGAGTGCAAAAGAATTGGGCATTATGGATGAGGTCATCGAAAAGCTTGGGCTTCGAGAAAGCGACTTTGAGGGTGACCGGATCGTTGCTCCGCGGATATTGAGGACTGAAATTCCTATGAATATTAGGAGATGAGATGAAACTGCCTCTTGTTTCCTCTGACCGCGTGCTTAAATTTCTCTCTAAGAAAGGCTTTCATGTTGTGAGGCAACGAGGGTCGCATATTTCCCTTCATAAAAAAGAAGATGGAAAAACACTGCTTGTCGTTGTCCCGCAAAGAAAGGAGATTAAGAAAGGCACATTGTTGAGCATCTTGCGGCAGGCAAACATTGAAAGAGATGAGTTTATCAGAGAGGTGTAAGCTTTCTGGGTTGAATTTGGGAGAGGCGCGGCATAGGTATAAAAGCAAGGAGAAGTAAGAAGTGGATGGGGTGGAAGGAATTGCCTGCGTGGGTAAAGGGGATTATTGGAAAGATGAAGAAAGAGTAAGTTGTTTTGGTGAGAGGTGATGTATAGAGAACTGCGTAGGATAGATTACATTTTGTACGCATTTCTCTAATAGATAACTGCAGAACCATGTCATGCATCCCATGCAGTTATCTATATCTTGATTTGTATAGTCAAGTATCATAAACCTATTAAATATCTGCAACATGCTATTGAAATGTTTTCTCGTGGAACGCCTATACGGAATTTCTTGGGGTGTCTGGCTTTAGCAAGTGTTGGATTTGTGGGTTTTGCATATTATCCGAAGATGGTTGATGGGGAGAGCATGAATTGCACTTGAAAGTGACTGAGGGGAAAAACGTAAACTTTATAAAGAATTGTATACATAGTATACGTATGACTGAAATACCGATAACAACACGCGTGCCGAAGGAACTGGAGCAAGAGCTGGAAGCATACATGAAAGTAGAGCATGTTGAACGCTCTGCGGCTCTGCGGCGGCTCCTGTATGCGGCGCTACAGGCGTGGCGGGAAGAGCGTGCCTTGTCGCTGGTACGAGAAGGGAAGGTGAGTGTTTCAAAGGGAGCAGAGATTGCGGGCATGGATATCTGGAGCTTTTTTGATAAAATAAGAGAACGGAAGATTGTATGGGTAGATGAAAAGATTATTGATAAAGATTTGGCTGCCTTCTCATGAAGTGGATTCTTGATTCGAGTGCGCTCATCACTTTAGGAAAACTGCGAATTTTAGAAAAAGTTATTGCTTTGAGGAGAACGTTGATTGTGCCGCGCGGAGTTTATCAGGAAGCTGTTGAGCAGGGCATTGAGCGCGGTGCATCAGAAGCAGAGTATATTAAGACGTTTATTCAAAACAAGGCTCTGCCTGTTTTGGACGGTAAAGAAAAAGCGACGGAGCTCTTTGAGGAGGTTCCATTTTTGAGCGATGTTGATAAAGAGGTATTGGCGCTGGCAAAGGAGCAGAAGGGAATTGCAATTATTGATGAAGCGCGGGCGCGAAGCGTAGCGGAGCGCTTTGCTATTGAATATCATGGAGTGATGTATATTCTTTTGAAGCTCTTGGAAGAAAAAAAGATCACACGAAAAGAGGCGATTTTATATGTAGACGAGATGATCCGCCAGGGGTTTTATCTTTCACGGGAAAAACACGGAGAGATGCTGGAGACGATTGAGCGAATTGTAGGAAAGCACAATAAAGATTAAAAATGATGAGAGTTTAAGTGAAATGCTCAGAAAGAACATCTTTAATCTCTTGTTTTTGTATTCGTATGGGGTAAGGAAGGGGAAAAGAATAAATAGAAAAAGATCTTATTGTTTTGATGGGTACTTGGTATGGAGAAGTGGTGTTGATGAAAGAATTTGGGAAGATTCCTATGGATGCTGAAAATGTGTGGATACCTCTCTTTCTTGAGCAGCGGTTTGGAAAAGTGTATCGTGTGAATGCTGTTGATGTAGCACTTGTTCGAGGCGATTATGAAAGGGCGTATGTGTTAGTAGAGAGGAACATGAGAAGTTATTTCTCGCGACTTCTGAAGGATGCTGTAAGGGATGGATTTCCACAACGTGACGACTCGGAGAGTAAGGAACAGACGGCGATGATTCTCAAGGAGGGTGTGGAAAGCACTCTGAAAGAAAGATATGCCTCAAATATAGTGAGTAGAGAATTGGGCAAATTTATTGAGGAGAAAAGAACGCGAGATGCTGTGCTGCGTTTCTGTGGCGAGAGTTAATTGTAAGAGATATGTTTCTTTAGTATGAGAAGTTATAGGAAAAGAAATTAATTTTGGTATCTTTCTTTTCCTATCTATCGAATGAAAAATCTCCGAAAACTTATTTCCTTCGATATAATTACCCTTCGTCGGTTTTTGGCGAAAGATGAGGGAGAGGGATATGCGTGGGGAGACCTACCTGGTCCTCGAGATCGAGGGCTTTGAGTGTACACCGTCGCAAAATGAGATTAAATAGGGGAAGTTGCGCTGCGTGGGTGAGCTCTTTTTTCTTCCAATTTTTTAGTAATTCTTTTGCAACTGCCGGGGGTGTGGCAATTAAGATCACTCCTTCAAAAAGTATATTTCCTAAACTTGTTTCCTTTTTTTGACCGGCGTCTATATAGTTTACTGAAAATTTAAAGGTGATTTTTAAAGCAGATTGGTCTTTTAAAAGCGGGAGATTCTCATTTTCTATGTTTGCAAACTCTATGTTTGTATTAATGGTTGCTCCCCGAACAGACTCTGTTGGTCTCTCGGCCATTATCTTTGTAAAATTAAACCCGATGACTTGCATAGGAAATTATGCTCGCGGGAGTTTTTAAAGTTTGTTATAGGATAGATGGGAGAATTTAAACTAAATCTTCTTCTGAGATAACTAAAAAGTCGCCGATTGCAACGATCGTGTTATAAGGA
>CAYPUL010000038.1:0-7034 GCA_964413975.1 Candidatus Woesearchaeota archaeon | reverse complement strand
CCTAATGTGGAAGGCGTAGGTTCAAATCCTACCGGGCGCGTACAAGAATGAATAACCAAGAAACACGTCAAGAACTTCTCGAGCGAGTGGTTGGTATGAACCAAGAGCTTGTGAGAATTACTCTGGGATCTACTGGAAATGTTCAGGATTCTGAAGATATAGCACAAGATACCTTCGTACAGATATTAGAGCAGCTTGATTGTTACGATCCTCAGAGAGCTACTCCTGAAACATGGGTGAGAACAATATTGTTTAGTAGAACAATTGATTATCTCAGAAAGAGGAGGAGGCGGAATGCTAGAATTTCACTAGGGATTGATGGTCATGCTTCTTGTGAAGAGATGAATCTCTATGATCAACAATATCGCTCTCCTTTCGCTAGTTTAGAGCATGAAGAAGACAATCAAATAATTCGAAGATCGCTCGAGAGTCTGCCACCGGATACTAGAGATTTGATTATACTAAATTATTATCTTGAATTTAGCCAGCGTAAGATAGGCAATCTCCTTGGGATTCCCAAAGCGACTATAAAATCTAGAGTTAGGAGGGGAAGAGAGCAGATGAAAGGATATTACCTTGCTGTTCAGCATACCATTTGATAAAGTGATGGTTATTGTTCTGGGGCGATGTAATTTGGACCTTGTGTTTGGTCTTGACTAGGGGTTTCGTACTGCGTTCTTTCTCTCATGATAGCATTGTAAACCTCGCTTCTGTGTACTGGGACATCTCTAGGGGCGGTAATTCCTAATTTAACAACATCTCCTCTCACTTCTAATATCTTTACTTCTATTTTATCTCCGATAGAGATAGATTCATTTGTTTTTCTTGATAATACTAACATGGTGTTGCGCCTTGCGGCGCGAAGGTTACCAGACAGTCTGCACCCGAGTAGAACAAACTCCCGACCCAAGAGTCCAAATTGAGATTCCTGTACCGAAAGAGCGCACGCAAACCAATGATTTTAGTTTCAGAAGGAATGTATAAGATTCTAGATCCCCTGTCAAGTTGGTTAAGTAATGGAAGTCCGCCTTTCAAACCATAACCATTAAAGTAAAAAGCTCTTTCTCCAGCTTTTTCTAAAACTTCGTGAGTGTATGCTTTAGTTACGCCAGGTAAAACAATTGGTTTTAATCCGTAAGGCATACTAAAATCTTCTTCTATACCTGGATTAACTATAACTAATCTTGCTTTCAAATCACTATTGCTTAGCCCTAATTCTTGTTTATGTTGTTGTAAGGAATTGCGCAGAGCTTTAGACTCTTGTGGGTTATAACCCTCTGGACTAGTATTATATAACAATAATCCTAACCCTTCGGGGTAACTATAATGTGCAAAAACTCCGGCTTCCACCAGATGCTCTGATTGGGTTGGTGTAATTGGCCAAAAGTTATGGCTTCTTAGTTGGGGATTTTTATATATTGTGGTTATCAATCCAAATCTTTCTAATGGAGATATAGATTTTACTCTTCCATTTATTTCAGTTGGAATGTAAAAACTAGTTCCTCCAAACAATTTATTAGCTTTTGCTATTAACTCTTGATAAAATTCTCTATGCGATCCGTCATAACTAAAGATTGATATATCTTTTATTTTATCTGGAAAAACTACGGAGGTTTGGGGCTTGGAAGGGACTTTTGCTGAAACCATAAAGAGTTGAGAACAAAGGTTATATTTAAATATATTCAAAAAACCTATTGGTATGCGCCGGTAGCATAGTGGTTAGTGTGCCTGCCTTCCACGCAGGCGACCCGGGTTCGAATCCCGGCTGGCGCATAATCTTAAGCCTTCTAAAGCAATGCACATCGCAATATTATACGTAGATTTAAAAGTACTTTCTTTTATATAATGATCCATGGACCAAGAAAAACAACATGAACAAAAGCATGAATCACTTGAATCAGTGCAGGACCATCAAAAAAAACACGGATATGATCGTATATACAAAATGCTTTTGATTTTACCTGCTATTTTTCTTCTTTTCACTATAGTATACTTGACAAACTTTCAAAGGACGCATGGTGATATTATCTTGAAAGATGTTTCAATTACTGGAGGAACAGCGATTAGTGTATTTGATAGTACAGCAGCTCTTTCGGATGTGGAAGAGAAACTTAGAGGTGAGTTTCCTGATATTTCTCTTCGAGGGATTACTGATCTTCGAACAGCTGCACAAAGGGGTTTTATTCTTGAGACGCAAGAGCCACTTGATAAGATAAAACCTGCGCTTGAGCGGGTGCTTGGCTATACGCTTACCCAAGATAACTCTTCAATAGAATTCTCGCAGAAATCTATCTCGCAGGGATTCTATCAACAACTTAGATTGGCGATTGTTATTGCGTTTATTCTTATGGCTATTATTGTTTTTGCTATATTTCGGAAATTTGTACCTAGTTTTGCGGTGATACTATCTGCATTTGCGGATATTAGTATGACGCTTGCTGTTGTTAACCTTTGGGGGATAACACTCTCTCTCGCTGGTGTTGTTGCCTTCCTTATGCTTATTGGTTACTCGGTCGATACTGACATACTCCTCACGACGCGTATTCTCAAAGGCAGAGAAGGATCAGTTAATGAACGCCTCTTTGGTGCTTTCAAAACAGGAATAACTATGACATTGACCTCTATTGCTGCGATTGCTATATCGCTCTTTATTACATATTCAGCTTCACAAACTTTGAAACAAATGTTTACGATACTCCTCATCGGTCTGGGTTTTGATATTTTTAACACTTGGGTAACCAATGCATCGATTATTAAATGGTATGTGGAGACCAAGGAGCGCGCGCGATGAAACTATCGCTTAGAATCTGGATCCTTATTATTGCGGTTCTCCTCTCAGTTGTTGCTATGCGTCCAACGTTCGAATCTGGAGTTATTATTAAATCGGTTGATGTAGAATCTCTGGCATTTGAGCAAGGATTACGAGCAGGAGATAAGCTTATCGCTATCAATGATAATCGGATAAAGACTAAAGAAGATTATACAAGAGTTATGTCTGGTATATTTTCAATAGAAGGAGAAAAGCGTCTTAAAATCACTACAAAGAATGACGAATATATCTTTCTTACGAATACAACTCTTCCTATTACTGTTGATAGTATTCAAAAAACAAGAATTCAATTGGGTCTTGATTTGAGAGGTGGTGCTCGTGCTATTGTTGCGCCGGAAAAAGCGATCAGTGAACAAGAACTTCAAGATCTTGTTGATACTAGTAGAAATCGTCTTAATGTGTATGGGTTGTCAGATATTACTATTAAGGGGGTGAGTGACTTGGAGGGAAATCGCTACATGCTGCTGGAGGTTGCAGGAGCAACTCCGAATGATCTTGAACAACTTATTGCCCAGCAGGGAAAGTTTGAAGCAAAGATCGTAAATAAAACTGTATTTGAGGGAGGTGCTAGGGATATCAGTGGTGTGTGTAGAAACGATGCAAACTGTGCTGCGGTTACTGGCTGTCAGCCTGCAGAAGGTGGCTTTGCGTGCTCATTCACTTTTGCGGTTTATCTCAGGGAAGAAGCTGCAAAGAGACATGCTGATATCACGCAAAATCTCTCTCTTGATCCAAGTGGGAGATATCTCAATGAAAGTATATACCTTTATGTTGATGATAAAGAAGTTGATTCTCTCCTTATTAGCAGCAACCTTCGAGGACAGGTCGCAACAGATATCTCTATTCAGGGATCTGGGGTTGGCGCGACGCGTGAGGATGCTGTTGAGAATGCGCGCAGTGAGATGAATCGACTCCAGACAGTCCTTATTACTGGGAGTTTGCCATATAAACTGAATATTGTTAAACTTGACACTATCTCTCCTACGCTTGGGAGGGATTTTGTTCGCTTGATTATTTTAGCAGGGATTGCGGCGCTTGTTGTGGTTTCGATTATTGTATTTGTGCGCTATCGGAAGATAAAAGCCTCACTTGCGCTGCTCCTTACCTCATTTTCAGAGCTGATTATAATCTTAGGTGTTGCAGCAATGATTCGTTGGAATCTTGATTTACCCTCGATTGCAGGCATTCTTACTACTATTGGGACTGGTGTTGATCAGCAGATTGTGATTGTTGATGAAGCAGGACGAGAGAAGAGTCTTAGCTTAAGAGAGAGGATCAAGCGTGCTTCGTTTATTATTCTCTCGTCATACCTTACTCTTGTTGCTGCAATGCTTCCACTATATTGGGCTGGTGCTGGGCTCTTTAAAGGATTTGCATTGACCACTATTATTGGTCTGAGCGCAGCGATACTCATTACACGACCTGCGTTTGCTGATATTATTAAAAGAATTGAAGAAAAATAACGATGCTTCCCCGTTGGCATATCTTATTAGGAGCAATCTTTACGCTAATAGTCTGGGCTATTGTTCCTATGATAAATATTCTTAATCTCCTCCTTATCTTTGGAGCATCTTTCTTGATTGATTTCGATCATTATGCTGCTTCTGTGTTAAAAACAAAAAGATTTGGTCTTTTAGATTCATTTGAGTATCATAAAAAGATGAATCTTAGAGAACGGCGGGAATATGGACTAGGAATCCGGAGAAAGGGAGATTTTCACTTATTTCATACTGTCGAGTTTCATGCTCTTATTGGATTTCTTAGTATTCCTTTCTCTTTTTTCTTTTATGTATTTATAGGTATGATTTTTCACTCGCTCTTGGATGTTATATCACTTGTTAAAGCAAAGCGGATGTATCGAAGAGAATTTTTCTTTTTTAACTGGCTTATGAATAAGATTAATCATTAGTTCTACACATACTCTTTGTATGAGCTAACATACGCATGTCTACAGAATCAAACTTGGCAATTGGCTTTCTTCCGCGATAGATATGAATACTTCTATAATCTTTGTGATGAATAACGTTTCCTTCTTTTCCTTCTTGGTATGACAAACCAAAAAATATTATTCTATCTTTCGGTTTAAGATATATCTCTATCGGTAATTCAAAATGATAGACATCTAATCGGTCACCAATATCAAGGGCAAGGTTACATAGAGTGAAACCTTCTTCTTTGACGCGGGCTTCAAGAACGATTGAGTTAATTTTCTTCGCTGTCATAAGAAGCTCACAAATCCCTTTGCAAGTAAGAAAAAAGCTGGGAGCCAGAGGAGGATTGCGGGTAGCGTTAAGATTAATGATAATAACAAGCATGCTCCCCCAAATAGGTCAATAATGCTGAGTATATCACCAGTAAGGACAAATAATCCTTTAAGGAATAAAAGACCTGCGCAGAATAGCGTGAAAGGAATAAAGATGTTTATGCTGAAGATGAGAAGGAAGAATGCGAAGGCTGCTGTGAGGTCTATTGCTCCAAGAATCTTTAGTAATACCATTGAGAAACTCGAGGTTTGTTGTTTAAATAATTTATGCGCTTTTTTCTAGGTTGAGAAGATAATTTATAGATTGAACAACCCAAGGTCTATTAACAAAATCTGGCTCTCCATCTTCTCTAAAACCAACGTTTACTTCTAGCACAAATGGTATTCTCCTTTCCTTAATAGTACTTATAATTCCTTCCATATTAGGGATAATTCCTTCGCCGAGAGCAATACCCTCTTCATATACTCCTCCGTCTAGTGTGTATTTTCCCCTACCATCATTTAAGTGAATAAGCTCTTTAGAAGAGTCTATAGTAGAAACATCACTCAAAACGCTCCAGGAATCTCCTAGAATTTTAGTAATGTCTCCTTTGTATAAGAGGTCTTCATTTTTATCACGGGCTGCTTGATCAATTGTATAATTATGGCAGATATCTAGACAAATTCCAAGACCAGCATCTCTTAATTGTCTTCTAATATGATTATTATCAAAGATATAAAACGGATTTCTTAATTCACTCCAATGCACACCATGATATTCCTTTTTGTCTGTTAGGGGTATATCTTCAAATTCTGGTACTGGAACGCTTTCCACAAGAGTCTCTACATTGTGTCTGCGTGCAAAATCTCCGATTGTTCGCATAGCAGGCATTATAATCTCTTCGAACTTCTCGTGATACCATGTAGATTGACTTCGTGCACTAAACTCATCACACGTCACAAGTGTATTTGTATGAAACGTCAGTATTTTTCTCTTTCCAATCGGAAGATTGCTTGCTAATTCTATTCCAGCTAGAACATGCTCTGTCGCAGGCTGAGTATTATGCAAGAAATCAATATCGCAAATTGGGATATTGGACAGCATTGTTACAATTGGTGCATCACCATATAGTTCACTATATTGAGCGGCGCCATCATACATATTTTTTCTGTGTTTATGGTCAAATACGCGTGGTTTTCCTTCAACGCCCTTTCTTACAAGAAGCATAAATCCTGGTTGATAACCTGCATCGGCAAGTGGCTTTTGAATCTCCCAACTTCTATCTATGTCGTCTTTAAATTCCGCTAGTGTTGGAATAAATATCTGCTGTCTATGATCTTCGTTTGTCATTTTAAACTCCTTATTTTTTTGCGACGGCGCCTTGCGGCGCGAAGGCTACCCGACCGTCAGCAACCGAGCTGACCAAATACCAGTCCCTAGCGATCAAACCAGAATCCCTGCTCCGAACGAGCACGCGCAAACCAATGTCTTGGGTTTCATCTGGCATATATAAAATTCTATCGCCTTTCTCAAGTTGTTTAATTAATGGAAGTCCGCCTTTCAAGCCATAACCTTCAAAGCTTGGATCTTCTCCAGCTTTCTGTAAAACTTCATGGGTATATGCTTGTGTTACGCCTGGTAAAACAATTGGGTTTACTTCGTAAGACGTGCTAGAATCTTTTTCTAATCCTGGACTAACTATGATTAATCTTGCTTCTAAATCACTTTTGCTTAATCCTAATTCTTGTTTATGTTGTTTTAGAGAAGCATGCAAAACTTTTGCTTCCTTGGGATTATATCCTTTTGAACTTGTGTCATATAAAACTAAACCTAAATCTTCCCAATAATCTTCATTGTTAGTTAATACTCCTGCTTCCAACAAATGCTCTGATTGGGTTGGTGTGATTGGCCATAAGTTATGACTTCTTAATTGAGCATTGCTGGATATCGCTGTTATTTAT
>CAYPUL010000037.1:0-7147 GCA_964413975.1 Candidatus Woesearchaeota archaeon | reverse complement strand
TATCAACTCAACATCGTAATTCTTCTTAGCAGAGCTTGTTTTTACCTTAACATTTCCTACAGAAATATCCAAACCAACCTGAGAGTAGGGTTTTTTGAGACCACGAATCGTAAGACTCAAGAGATTCTTATCAGCATCAATACGAAGCTCTCCCCGCCGCAATGTAAGCTCAGGGATACTCCGTACATTCCCTTCTCCTCTAAGCAGAACCTCATTTATCTTTGTATCAAGAACATTCAAGACCTCAATGCTCTGCTCAACAACCGCACGATCTCGCGACTCGCTAATCTTAGGATACACGATTGCAAGCGTCAATCCAATCAACGTTAATCCAACCAACGTATACAATACTGATTCAACCCATATCTGCCCCTGTTTTCTATATATCTTAGCCATTATAAACCTCTTAAGGAATACTCACAGTTGATGAACATTGAACCAATGCAATACTATCACTCACATCACACACCCGCCCATTACTTAGTATTGGATGAACACTTACCGAAGAATAAAGAGGAGGCTGCGTATTTATCGAGGTAGTGTCATACCCATAGGTGCGTATCTCTCCCCGCTGAGGAATACTGATATCAGCTCTTGTTGGGCTAGAAGTACTCCCCCCGATCATAAATCTAGGACCAAGACCTGGATCTCGCGAGCCAACAAAAAATTGCACCGGAGTAGATGTCGCTCCACTGCTGAAAACAAAGTGAAGACCAATAACCTTTGCAGCATCCTCTTGCGAAACAGTCTTCGCATGAATACTTACAGCATATTTTTCAACACTTCCCACAACAACATAACAATTGTAACTTGAATCCTCATCAAAAGTAAAATAATCTTGTTGGTAATCAAAGCACTCACTGCTCTCTCGTAATTCCTCCTTCACAAAAGGTACAACATACTGCGCAATAATAAGCGCTGCTGTAAAAGTTATCAGTACCAATGCGACTGTTGCAACAACCGGTGATATCCCACGTTTTCCATTCATCAAACAAGACTCTTATGACACACTAGTCTGAACACCATAAGCATCATCACATCCAACAGGCACAGTATTAGATGAAGTCTCACCTAAAACAATAGGGACAATAAGTAGTTCACTACCAGACACAAGACCTATGTTATTCCGAAAACCCTGAGTACCTACTCCTCCAGGAATAACCCCTCCGCTAAACTGAACGCTTTCAGCAATAATCTCCCGGTTACCATCTCCTACAAGAATAACCTTAACTGCATAAATCGGGATAGGCCCAGTATTTTCTACAGTAACTGTTACAGTACTAGAACTACTACTTGCGTCAGCACTAAAACTAATATCCTCACAAGAAAGCTCAGCAACACGCCCGTCTTTCTGTACCTGTTCGCCAACAAAACTCCGAGCCCATAGGAATATAATAATCGCCAACACCAATCCAATCGCAATCAACAGCGTGGTAGCAACAATCGGCGAGAGCCCTCTTTTTTTCATACATCAATAAAACAACAGTTATTTAAAAATGTTTACTCATCTCAAATAATACGATTTTTCGTGATATACTCATATGCAGAATACGCAGCAATGCAACCCTCGGCAACACCAGTAATTGCCTGTTTAAAGGGAGTATCTGCAACATCCCCTGCAGCATACACACCATCAACATTCGTTTCAGATGTCTTATGATCAATGATAATCTCTTTTTTTTCATTAACCTTCACTCCAAGTGCAATAGCAAGTTCAGATAAAACAAGATGCCCAATTGCAACAAAAACACCATCGAGAACAAGTTCTTTCGCACCATTATACATTCTATCAAGAACAACATGCGTAACAAAAGCGTCTCCTCTCACCTCAACAATCTGTGTCTTATTAATAATCTCAATATTCTTCTTAGACTCAATCCTCTTCATATTTATCGGTTCAGGATGTATCTTCTCTCCTCGATAAATAATATATACCTTACGACAATATTCGCTCAACAACAAAGCATCCTTCGCCGCAGAATCAGAACCCCCAACAACTGCAACAACTTTGTTTCTATAGAGAGGCCCATCACACAACGCACAATAAGCAACACCCTTATTCTCAAATTCTTTGCCCCCAACTACATCAAGCTTTCGCCATTTAGTGCCTGTAGCAAACAGAATCGTCTTACCATAGTAATGATCTTTCTTGCCAGAAACAACAAATCCCTCAGAACTCTTTTCGACTTTTACAGCCTTTTCCTCTCTAATTGTAACTAGCTCATAACTTGCAGCATGTTTTTGAATATGTTCTGCAAGCTCACTCCCACTCAGCCGAACAAACCCAGGATAATTCTCAACAATATTCGTAGTTGTAATAACACCCCCAATCGGCAACTCAGCGCCATGTGAGGCTCCCAAGACAAGTGTTTTAAGCCCAAGCCGTGCACCATACATCGCAGCAGCAAGCCCAGTTACTCCTCCTCCTATAATAATAAAATCATAATCTTCTTTCTTTATTTTCCTATGATCCTTCATGCACTTAAAAACAAGAAAGGTTATATAAACAATTCGTTAACACTCTTAATGGATAAAACACTACTACAATATCTAAAAACACACAACATTACGTACACAACACACAATCATTCAGCAGTTTTCACCGTAGAACAATCAAGAAAGATAAAGCAAAATATCCCAGGATTAAGTACGAAAAGCCTCTTCCTCAAAGATGAACACAACAACTACTATCTCGTCTGTCTCCCAGCAGAAAAACGGCTCTCGACAAAAAAGCTAAAAATGCATTGGAACAAAAAAGAACTGCACTTTGCTACTCCACAAGAACTCAAACAAGAACTAAACACCACTCCAGGCAGCGTCTCACTATTCGCCGTGATCTATGCAAAAAGTACAATCCTCATTATCGATCCTGAAGTCTGGAACGCCTCAAATGTTGGTTTCCATCCAAACATAAACACAGCAACACTTGTACTTACTCATAAAAATCTCGAAAAATTTTACAACTCCCTCACTACAGAAAAACACATAATCTCTCTGAGCGAATAATGAAGCAACGCCATGCCTTTCTCCTAGCATTTCTTATAACTTTGCTCGTAGCAAGTCTTCTCTCACTCCACGCAGAACTAACAAAACCAGCAAGAAAAAAAGCACGCATAGAGAGTGTTATTGATGGGGACACTCTAAAGCTTAGTGATGGTACCATAATAAGATTGTTAAACATAAACACACCAGAGAAAAACGAGCAAGGTTACAACGAAGCACGCACATTCCTTAAACAATTCGAGAACAAAACAATAGAAATAGAGATCTTAGAGACAGAAAAATACGGCAGAACACTCGCACGAATCTACACGCCAACTTATCTAAACCTCAACCTAGTTCAACAAGGGCTTGCAAAGAAATTCCTCGTTCATGAACAAGAAAAAGAGATCTTTGCGCAAGCGGAAGCAGCAGCAGTACAAAACAACCGCGGCATCTGGAACAGATCGAGATACACAGGCTGTATTACTCCTAAGATTGAGGAAAAGACAGAAGAAGTTTTCATCACAAATCGTTGTAACACACTCTCGCTGAAAAACTGGCGCCTCGAAGACGAGAGCAGAAAAGAATATAAGTTTCCAGATACTTATATAACAACCTTCACAACACTCACCCTTCACACTGGTAATGGCACAAACACAAACAATACGCTATATTGGAATCAAAAACGAGACGTCTGGAACAACGACCGCGACACACTCTATCTCTTCGACGAAGCGAACAATCTCGTCGCGCATCACCCATATGGCTATTAGTCTTTTAGTCATTCTCCTAACACCACAGCTCGCAACAGCACTAGATTACGAACTCCTAGCTCCATCAGAGGTAGAAAAGGATAAACCATTCGAAGTAGAGATAAAAACAGAACAGCCAACATCAGAATTCTACGATGTAAAAATATTCGTTACCAAACACACCCGTGAATACTCCGAGATATATAGCGCAGGCAATTGGCAGAGTCCATTCAAATATATCCAGAAAGCATTTCCCGAACAAACAAAATTTCAGCTCAGAGCTCATATTACAGGAGAAACAATCATCTGCAGTCGTCTCCGCAGCACAGAACCAAAAAACGAAGTCTTCGAGATCTGTAACCAAATAACTGTTTCCTCGTCTGCTCCACTTCCAGAGGCAGCAGAAGAAAAGAAAGAACTAGCAAAGGAAGAGCCTAAGCCACAAAAAGAAACAATCTCAGAAACAAAAAAGACTATGGAAAAGAAAAAATTAAGAGAAACAACATCACCAATCACGCAATCAATCAATCAACCATCGCCAAATCAAACAGACACACAACTCTCACAGACAGCGCCCAGTTCTAACATCGAAGACAAACAGATCATCCTGAAATCACCAAGAAAAAACACTTTATCTTCAAAGAAAGAAACACCAACTATCCCTCTTCTCTTCGCACTAACCATACTTCTTATAGTAGTCCTCACCCTTCTTTTCTTCCGAGCACTTTAATATCAATATTTAAAAACAGTTATCTCTCATAACACCCATGGCAAAACTTAACGTAATCCTTATTATGGAAATTCTAGGCAGACCTGCTGATCACGTAAAAGAGGCGCTCAACACACTAGTCGTAAAACTAGGATCAGAGAAAGGAGTTAGGATTATCAACAAAACCTACCATGACCCAGAACCAATAAAGGAATCAAAAGATCTCTTTACAGCATTTGCAGAGCTCGAACTTGAGCTAGATTCAATTGAGAATTATCTCGGAATAATATTCGCATACATGCCCTCCCACATAGAAATTATCTCTCCTGAAAGATTTCAACTCACAAACACCGAATTAAACGACCTAGGCAACAAACTTATCGAACGACTCCATAATTACGATGCAGTTGTAAAGAACGTCCTAGTTGAACGAGACGCACTGCTTACCAAACTAAAAGAATCAGCACCACAATTATTCATGCAGCAACAAAAGGAGAAGGAAGAGCCCAAGAAAGAAAAGAAGAAATCACGGTAGCCCTTGTTTAATAGCAGAAACCTTCGTCGCAAGCGGATTCGTATCAGGTTTTATCTTTCGATACTTAACAAAAATAACAATCAAAACTAATACAATAACAACCAATATAAGATACCCAATCCACGACCTACTACCTC
Source organism: Candidatus Woesearchaeota archaeon (assembly GCA_964413975.1). GTDB lineage: Archaea > Nanobdellota > Nanobdellia > Pacearchaeales > GW2011-AR1 > UBA73. Next base: position 2,032 of record CAYPUL010000037.1, on the reverse strand, counting down.
CTTCTTCACGCTCAATACAATTACCAACACAACACTCTCCTTCAATACTAGATACCTCTGCTACAGAGCACACTTCTCCACCACCACACAATTTTCCAGAAAGTTCAGAACAGTAATACAAAGAAGATTCACCACTCTCATTCTTTTTTATATAACTTGTAGAAGTCTGATTTTCAAACTCTGTCACATTTATCTTTATCAACAAGTACGCTGAATAATTTCCAACACGACCACGAATAACCTCGCGTATTTCTTTATCAGGGGCATTTTTCAGACTCAAATTAAACTGCGCGCTATTATTCACACCAACACTAATATTCCCTAAAGGGTAAATCGAAAAAAGCCCTCTTTTATACCCCAAGATTAAATTTGAAATACCATCCTCTCCCTGATTAAGAATGCGAAACTGATAAACCGGCGGTGTCCCAGACAACAAGACAGTACTTCGAATCACGCGCGGCTCGAACGAAAATCTAGGTTCTCGAGTAAGAACAGGTTCCACAATTACACCACCCTCTTCACCAACATCATCATCCAAAGCGAGAGTCTCATTACTAATATTTCCGTCAACAGTTTTATTAACAATCTCTCTCTTCCCAATTATATACGCAGGGATATCATAATCTCCAATCTTTATTATTATCAATTTAGTCCCAACAACATCCGCAATAGAAAACCGAAGAGTATTCTCACCAGGCTGCAAAACAACATCATGTACAGCAGGAAAATCAACACTCACGCTCTTTGAATTATCCCAATTTAAAAGAGCAGTTATCTCAAAATCCCTGCTAGTATACACAAACCCAGGTTTTATCGAATACTCAATCAAATCTCCAGCAACAGAAAAATCTTTGCTATAATCAATAACACTAGGCTCTCCACCAACCATACTCACAACATCCTCAATAACAAGTGTATAATTACCTACCTGCTTCGGCACAATAAACCACAAATAATATCTTCCCTCTAATTTCTTTATATCGAACTCAACCCCAATATCAACATGACCCCGTTTCAATCTAATCTGATCATGACCAATATCTTCTAAAACAACGCCAGACAATTCAATAATCGCGCTCTCACCAGGCAGATAGCTCTCACGCAAATTAGAAGTAAGCGCGTAAACATCTCCAATAAAGATATAAAAGAGCATCATAACAACAAACACAAGCATCACTCTTTTCATTCCCCACAAAACAAGTTCACGTATATAAATACTAGCGTGTCAAGTCTGTTGTAGAAAATATTTGTTTTCTATAAAAGCCTTTGATTTTCTTTCCGTATCTTCTCAACAAAGAATGAAATTCCACATATTCTTTCTATTTTAACCCCTATTTTTGGAGTATTTACCAATTAAGCGGTTTTATCTATTAAGCCTTCTACAGAGCTTGTATGTCACACTGACAAATCTCATTGGAGCGAGTATTAATTACAAAGGAGTAACTAACAAAAGAGTTATAAATACAGGTTCATAAGATGAATATGGCATTAGAACTAAAAGTAACAAGTGAAAAATATAGAGAATACTATGGAAGACCTGTAGAACAAATGCCAAAGTTAATTGTCGATGGCAGAGTTCCTATGAACACTGCTCAATTAATGGAAATCCGACTTGCTGTGGGAGGTTCTTATACTAATGCAGAGGGTTATAGATATTACATAAACAATGATTTTGAAACTGGTGATGCTATTGTTTATCATCCAGATGGAAGATTTAAAATTGTTCTTGATTCTCAAACTCTAAGAGAAATGACACTAGAAACTCCGAGAGTTCGCAGAGCATTGCTTATAACAGAGGATGTTTATAATGCTTTGCAAGGTGAAGAATTCAACAGAGAAACCCTTAGAGGAGTCGATATGCCTATTTCGAAAAGTGCAGCAAAAATGCATCCTGTTTTGAGGGTTCTAGCAAGAAGCCAACATCTACTTAATGAATATGCCGATTACGCCCTTCGGATACATTATGGAGCAGTTTATGGTCCTAGTCTGATCGATATTTGCCTAGATAAAGATAGAGCCAGAGGCGCTCCAA